>JALHJD010000124.1 GCA_022837185.1 Desulfobacteraceae bacterium | reverse complement strand
TGGAATCGATCCATTGCAAGTGCGGCCAATGCGCGCACCTCCTTTTCCGATTGTACTTCCGGGCAAATCCTTTGATTTTCGTTGACAACCCCATGGAATTTGTTAGAAGAGCCTAATAAATCCTCCAGCATGAGGCGCTTCCCATGAAACCAAGCAAAAGAACAAGAAAGGTATCGCCGGAACTGCAGAGCTTCGTGTCCCTGCAAACTGCCGCAGATCGCGTTGCCAGAGACGTATATGGTCCATTGACCCGCTACAGGTTGACCATGAGCCAATTCAGCGTGCTGCAGGCCCTCCATACCGAGGGCTCCATGTACCAGATCGCCCTGGCCCGGCATATCGGGAAAACCACGGGCAACCTCACCACCGTGATAGATAATCTTGAGAAGCGGGGCCTGGTGAGACGGGTACGGGAACAGCGGGACAGGCGCTATTACAAGGTTGAACCGACCCCGGAAGGCAGGAAGCTCATCCGCAAGGCGTACCCGGCCCACGTCAGACAGGTAGAGCGAGTGATGGGGAAACTGACCGCCGGGGAGCAGGATATGCTCAGCACGTTGTGCACCAGGCTGCATGAAACGGAGGATGAGAAATAAAATCTCCGCGCCGCACCAAACAAAAAAGCGGTCATTTGCATGACCGCTTTTTTTTGCTCGGGCCACCGTTGAGTGCTATTTTTTGTAAATAACCGAAATAGCGAAATTATATCCCTCAGGATCCGTGGTGCCGTCAAAAGCAATGGCAATTTCCCTGTTCGCATCCATGGCAGCGAGAATCACATCCAGCATTTTATCTTCATTGGCCGGCCTCAACGTCATCCAGCCATTTTTGTTGCCGGCCGGATTTTCATTGCAGTTGACGACCCGGAGACGAACCCTGTCTTCATGGGGACCGATCTGCTCGGGCGTGCAGGCAACCCAGGTTATCTGCCTGCCTGGTGGAGGCGGCGGCGGGGGGGCGGCGGGACAGAAAAAATCGGTCAGGGTTGTGCCGCCGGCAAGGGCCGCGTCTTTGGCCGGCGTGGGATCTGCAAAATCAGCTGTATGGCACAAGGTGCAGTCCCCGGTATAGGGCGTGGCCGGGGTGCACGCCACATTCACGTCATCTCCTATACCCCCGAAGGTATACCCGTCAGTGGCTGATATGAGCAATGCTCCCGCTACGGCAACCAGACATCCCAAAATTTTGCACTTCATGCAACACCTCCATAAATAAGAATGTTTTGTCCTGTTCAGGGTGTCCTGCCCTGAACCGTGGTCCATGCCGGATCTTCCAGAAGCGGCCCGGCGGTCTGTTTGAACTCAGTTGATACCACCAAAAAAACGTTACAAGTTGCCAGTTATCAGTCAGTCTGCTGCGAACCTCCTTCACGTTGAATTTATTGAATAAGGGTCAAACACCTTGCCCATGGTGTTTTCCGCCTGTTAGCCGCCGGGGGCAATCGTTCCCTGCTTCCCGGCACACAATTTGTCTGCTTAAAAGCAAGGAATATGCCATCTTTGGCAAAAAACGGTAACAGATTGATATGTAATGGAAAATTAGAGAAAATCACTGACCGAGCCGAGAGCAAGGCAGCTGATTGTGCATGATTATGAGTACACTCTTTCCGAACGGGTTGAATTGTTTTGCAATTTATCTCATACAATTAATAAGTTACGAAGATGAATGGAATTTCCTGCACCTTCAAAAAATTGTCCTTTCCAGTGGAGGCATTCCAGTGATGCCGGACATGTATAATTGACGGCATGGACCCCGGATGATTGGCGGAAAGCCAGCCCGGAAGGCCCAGGCCGTCCTTGCCGGGGTGAGCATTCCAGTCATTTCGGACAGGAAAACGGGACAGGCGGTGTTTCTTGGTTGAGTCGACCCGGGGGAAGGTGGAAGCTTATCAGGAGGGCGTACCCGCCCTTGAGGGACAGGTTGAGGAGGTGAGGGGAAGACTGGGCATTCACCAGCAGGAATTGCTCCGAACGATGTGCGCCAGGTTTTTTGAAACCGGCAAGAGGGGAAAAAATTTCCGGTCTGCATCAACAAAAAAAGCGGTCATTTACATGACCGCTTTTTTTGTTCTTGAACAGCTCTAATCGCTATTTCTTATAAATAACCGAGATGGCGTAATTGTATCCCTCAGAATCCGTAGTGCCGTTAAATCCGATGGCAATTCCCTTGTTCGCAGCCATGGCGGCGAGGATCACATCCATCATTTTATCGGCATTTTTCGGTCTCAGGGTCAACCAGCCATTTTTCTGACCGGCCGGATTTTCATTGCAGTTGACGACCCGGATGCGGACGCTGTCGGCATATGGACCGATCTGCTCGGGCGTACAGGCCACCCAGGTTATATTCCTGGCATTGTTGCCTGGAGGAGGAGCCGGGGAAACGGCATCCTGACCGTCACAGTTTTCGTCAATGCCGTTATCCGCAATATCAACGGCGCCGGGATTGATGTCCCAGTCATTATCGTTGCAATCGACCGGACCGCAGTCACCCCCTTCTATGGCATAACCGTCACCGTCCACATCCGTGCAGGTCGCCGGTGGCGGAGGAGGCGGAGGGGGCGGGGCGGAGGTGGGACAGAAAAAATCGGTCAGGGTCGCGCCGCCGGCATTATAGGCAGCCATGGCCGGGGTGTTTGTTCCGAAGTCACTGGCATGGCACAATGTACAGTCACCGGTAAAGGGAGTGGCCGGGGCGCATGCATCATTCACATTATTCCCAAAATTACTGCGGGAATACCCGTCAGTGGCAGATATGAGCAATGCTCCGGCTACGGCAACCAGACAACCAAGAATTTTCAACTTCATGCAAAAAACCTCCATAAATTTGGTAAAAAAAAGATGTTTTATCCGGTTCAGGACATCCGGCCCTGAACCGCGTTGTTCGTGCCGGACCATCCAAAATGCGTCCGGGTTGTTGAACTCAATCGATACACACCAAAAAAAACTCAACTGTTGGCAGTTTCCTTGTCTGTCAGCGAAAAACCTCCTTGCCGTTGAATTCGTTGTTCTGCTGTCAAATATATTATCTTTGATGTTTACCCTGTTTTTGCCCGGGGCATCCGTGCCATGCTCCGGTACCCAACCTGGCCTCCTTATTACAAGAAGGGTGCCATTCCGGAAGAAAAACTATAATATATTGATATATAAAGAAAAAAATGTAGGAAATTGAAACGGAGAATCGAATGGAGAGGGGCTAATTATGAATGATTATTAATACAATTTTTCCGGCAAATTTGCTTCATTGCACAATTTATCTCATGTAATGAGAATGTTACAGCATGTGTATGGTTTTTCCTCCACCTGAAAAAAAGTTGTACTTTCCAGTGTACAATTGACGGCATGAATCCGGAGGATTGGCACGAGACCGGCCCGGATGGCCTGTCCGGCAAAGACGGGAGACACCGTCAGGGCACCTTCGGGTGTCACCCGGGACCTTGAACAGGGAGGACAATGGTGCAAATGGTACCTTTCCCCAATTCACTGCGAACGCACACCTCGCCGTCATGGTCCTCTATGATCTTTCTGGAAATGGCCAGCCCGAGTCCGGTGCCCCGGGGCTTGGTGGTAACGAACGGACTGAAGATGTCCTTCATGTCTCCGGGGGCGATCCCTTTTCCGCTGTCTGAGATGCGGACTGCTATGCCATTGTCCTCCAGACCGGTTTCAACAATGATTTGTCCTCCGTCCGGCATGGCCTCAACGGAATTCTTGATAATGTTGATGAAGACCTGTTTCATCTGCCGCGGATCAATAAAGATCTCCGGAAGTTCCGGATCCATGGACTTGACAAGCTGCACATGACCCTTTTCAAACTCCTGTTCAAATAAGGTGCAGACCTCCTCAAGCACATCATTGACGCCTGCCAGGATCTTCTTTGGCCTGGACAGCTTGGTAAAGTCGCAGACTTCCGTAAGAAACCCTTCCAGTCGGTTGACCTCCCTGATAATGATTTCCAGCTTTTCCCTGTTCTTGCCCTCCTGGCCCGTGCTGCGAAGAACCTGGTTGGCAAAGCCGCTGATGACCATCAAGGGGTTCTTGATTTCATGGGAAATGTAGGATGCGACCAGGCCGACCGTTGCCAATTTTTCCGATTCCAGGACCTTCATTTCCAATCTCCGCCGTTCGGTCAGGTCCTGCAGGAACATCACCGTCCCCAGCATTTTCCCCTGATCATGGAGGATGCTCGCCGACAGCCACACAGGTACTTCGCTGCCGGCGCGGTTGGCAATGGTGGTTTCATAGTTCACCAGCTTTCCGGCCCCGCCGTATTCATCGCCTAACAGGTTCTCCATGACCTCCCTGGAACGATGGGGCGGATAGAGGTCGTCCATGTCCATCCGGCCGACAACCTCTGCACTCGCATAGCCAAAGAGCTTTTCAGCCGCTTCATTGAAAATGACGATGCTGCCCTTCTCGTTGGTGGCGACAATGCCGTCAATGGAACCCTCGATGAGGCTTCTCTGGAAGTCATAGACCCTCCGCAGTTCATCCCTGGAGACCTTCAGGTTTCTGGTCATGTTGGAAAAGGCATCGGCAAGCTGAACTACCTCGTCCCCTGCGTGCCTCCTGTATACCCTGCATTTGAAACACTCCTCCAGCTTGTCCGGAAACTTGCCCATGGGCGCCCCGGTGCACAGGGTCCCTTCGGTAAACCAGCACATTATTTCTGTTTCGCCATAGGCCGGGCAGTCGATTTTGTCACATTCCTCAATCTCCCAGCACTTGACCGGTTCGCCGAAATCAAAGGGGACATCCAGATTGCCGCGGCTTATCTCGTCGGCCAGATGGGTGAGTTGGGTGACGGGGCGGGTAATATACCTGGCCAGGCGGTGGCTGATGAAAAATCCCGCCACGATAAAGGCTGTTACGGCTCCCAGCAGGACCAGGGTCAGTTTCCGTATCAGCATGTCTATGACCGTTTTATTCAACCCCACGCGAACGGTGCCGATCTGATATATGCCCTCCTTGACCGGTACGGCAATATCGTAGATCTGTCCTGCGGGAGTCTTAACCGGTTTTATGCTCCGCGCCTGATCGGGGGGAAGAACATTGGCTTCAGCGACCCAGGCGGGAAATTCGCCGATGAAGGTGTGGGCCAGCACCGTCTGTTCGGTATCGAGGACAAGGATATAGGAAATGAAGCGTCTTCTTTCCTCCAACTGCTTTTCTTCAAAGATCAGGCTGGTCAGCATCGGTTCGTCACGGATCAGAATATACCCCCGGCTTTGCGCGGCAATACTCTGGGCGACGGCCACCCCCCTCCGTTGAAGCTCAGAGGTCAGACTGGGGAGCAGTACCCAGCGGACCACGGAGACCACTGCGATGCCCAGAAGAACCACGATGAGCGTGGTGCTGAACAATACCTTGTTGCTGAAACTCAGATTACGCAGGTTGACCATGCCGGCGAACTATCTCCCAAGAGCTTTCCACTCGGTAAACATGACGGCCTTCCCTTCTTCAATCCTGGTGAAATACACCTTGCTCAGCCCTTGGTGATCGTCGGGACCGAAGGATACCTTGGCGCCGATCCCGACAAAGTATGTGTTCAGGGTCTCTATGGCATCGATGAAGTCTTCCCTGGTCAGGTCTTTTCCGGTGCGCCTCAGGCCCTCAACAAGGATTTTGGCGTTGATGAAGCCCTCAAATCCAACAAAGGTGGGTGTATGCTGCGGGTAATATTGCGCCAGCAGCAGGGCATAATCCTCAGCGGCGGGAAGGAGGACCGTTTCATCGGGGGGCGGGACGACCTGGGTGATGATGACCCCCTCCCCTTCCCCGCCCAGTTTCCTGGCCAGTTCATCGGAACCGACAAAGGAGACGTTGTGGAACATGGGGTTGAATCCCTTTGCCCGGGCCAGGCTGATGAATTTGGCGCAGGGATCGGAAGTGCCGATCATGACCACTGCCTCTGCCTCTGAAGCCATGATCCTCTCGAGCCCTTCCTCCACATCCATGGTCCCGCGGACATAGCTGCCGGTGGCCACCGGAGTAAGGCCGTACTTTGCCAGGCTGATCTCGGCCCCCCGCAGGCCGTCAAATCCATAATCGTCATCCTGGTAAAAGACCGCTATCTTTCTGATATCCAGGTCCTCGACGAAATGTTGCACCACCGCGTCCGTCTCCTGGTAGTAGGAGGCCCTGACGTTGATGATATAGCGCTTGAATGGCTCCCGCAGGGCGTTCGCTCCGGTGAACAGACCGAGGAGAGGGATTTCCTCCTCCTCGACGATGGGAATGATCTTGACCGACGTGGGGGTGCCCACATAGCTGAACAGGGCGAAGACCCTGTCCTCGTTGATCAGCCTCCGGGTGTTGGCCACGCACCGGGGCGGATCATAGCCGTCGTCGTAGGCGATCACCCGTATCTTCCGGCCGTGGATGCCGCCCTGTTCGTTGATGAAATTGATATACGCCAGGGCCCCGTGCAGGGTCTGGGTCCCCAGGTACCCTGCGTGCCCCTCCAGGGCCAGCGAGGAGCCAAGGACGATCTCCGTGTCCGTAACGCCGGGAACGGCCCGTGCCCTTCTGATCTTTTCCCAGTCCGCCAGGAGAGCAAATTTGCCGTCCTTAATCTGGGTGAAATACACTCTTTCCAAACCCTGGTGATCATCGGGGCCAAAAGTAAGGGTATTGGCGATGCCGAGTGAATATTTCCGGATGGAATCGATGGCATCGATGAAATTCTCCCTGGTTATATCCCTGCCCGCCCTTCTCAGGCCCTCCACCAGCACCTTGGCATTGATATAGCCCTCAAATCCCACAAAGTTGAGTTCGTCCTCCGGGTAGTATTTTTTCAATAAATTACTGTATTCCTCAATGCCCCAGAGCAGGGTTCTGCCCTCCGGCGCCTCGGGGGGCGGGACGACCTGGGTGATAATGACCCCCTCCCCTTCCGCGCCCAGTTTCCTGGCCAGTTCATCGGAACCGACAAAGGAGACGTTGTGGAACATGGGATTGAACCCTTTTGTCCAGGCCAGCTTGATGAATTTGGCACAGGGATCATAGGTGCCGATCATGATCACTGCCTCGGCCCCTGAAGCCATGATCCTGTCGAGCCCGTCCTCCACATCCATGGTCCCGCGGACATAGCTGCCGGTGGCCACCGGGACGAGGCCGTATTTTTTCAGCCCGATCTCGGTTCCCCGCAGGCCGTCAAGGCCATAGTCGTCATACTGGTAAAAGACCGCAATCTTCCTGATGTCCAGGTCCTCGACGAAATGCTTCACCATCGCGTCCGTTTCCTGGTAGTAGGAGGCCCGGACATTGATGATATAGCGGTTGAACGGTTCCCTTAAGACGCTGGCGCCGGTGAACAGGCCGAGAAGAGGAATTTTTCCCTCCTTGACGATGGGAATGATCTTGACCGAGGTGGGGGTGCCCACATAGCTGAACAGGGCGAAGACCCTGTCCTCGTTGATCAGCTTCTGGGTGTTGGCCACGCACCGGGGGGGATCATAGCCGTCGTCGTAGGCGATCACCCGTATCTTCCGGCCGTGGATGCCACCCTGTTCGTTGATAAAATTGATATACGCCAGGGCCCCGTGCAGGGTCTGGGTCCCCAGGTACCCTGCGTGCCCCTCCAGGGCCAGCGAGGAGCCTATGAGAATCTCATCGCCGCTGACGCCGGGGACGGGCCCGAACCTGGTTTCAGGGGCCCTGCCGCAGGAAGCGGGCAGCAGGGTCAGAAAAATGAGAATGCCGATGATCTCTATCCAGTGCTTCACCTTTTTTTCCCCGGTTGTGTTGCCTGCATGACGAAAAATGTCAGGGTGTCCACTGCAGCGGCAAGGTAAGATGCTGCCCGACACCTCTTTCCTCGAATTACGAAGGAGGAAAAACCACGGCGCAAGCTCACCTGATTTCCTTCTTCCCCGACGCCATTTTCCTTTTCTATATTATTGTTATATCATTGCCTCTCATACTTTGACAGGAGGAAAAGAACGGGTACGGCGATGTCGCATGCAGCCGGAACTGCCTCAAATGGGCATCGGCGCGGGATCATGAAAACGGGTGCAGAAAAAGACAGAAGTGCTGCTGGAATTCCAGAGCAGGAAAAGCAAATTGGGCGGGGAAGGATGGGTAAGGTCGAGTACTCAAAAAAGGCTCGGCAAAGGACGCATGTTGTTCGCTTGCGTCGCGTCTGCTCCGATTGGTGACCCCAAGGGGACTCGAACCCCTGTTTTCGGCGTGAGAGGCC
>JALHJD010000463.1 GCA_022837185.1 Desulfobacteraceae bacterium | reverse complement strand
CGCGCCTCGGAGGCGGAGAGTTCAAAGTCAACCATGTGTGAACCTCATTTAAAGTTGGCAGTCGGCAGTTGGCAGTTGGCAGTCGGCAGTTGGCAGTCGGCAGTTGGCAGTCGGCAGTCGGCAGTCGGCGGTTGTCGGTTGTCGGTTGTCGGTTGTCGGTTGTCGGTTGCGGGACGAATGAGAAGAATAACATGTTTGCGCACCGGCCTGCAATTGGTGAAAGGTTTTTCGATTTCGATCCCGATACCGGTTTCGATGAGATATTTTCCGCGATTGTGTTGGTAAATTGGCACCCATCGGGATCAAATCCTGTATCCGGTCGAGCCGGGAAAGGTATCAATTCTCCGGTTCAACCCAACCTTGCTGCGCGCCGCGAAGCGCACGTCTTGTTCATTCGCATTCCCCATTCCGCATTCTGAATTCTCCTCCGCCCAAATACATTGCATCCGCACCCCTGTTTCGTATACGATGAACGGGAAACGTGGAGCCGCACGATCAACCGGCTTTTCCGCCATACCACTGATCAGCAGAGGTGCAGAACATGAACAGCAAGCTTGATTGTATCTTTTCCCGCCGCAGTGTACGAAAATACCTCGACAGGGAGGTGCCGGACGAAATGATCCAGGACCTTCTCGAAGCCGGGATGGCCGCCCCTTCAGCTGTGGCCAAGGATCCGTGGCATTTCATCGTCCTGAAACAGAGGGCGTCCCTGGACCGGCTGGCAGATGTCCTGACCCACGGCCAGATGCTGCGCCAGGCAACCGCTGCCTTTGTGGTCTGCGGCGATATCAACCTGGCCCACGACCGGCTTGAATCCTACATGCTGCAGGATTTGAGCGCGGCGGTGGAAAATATTCTCATCGCCGCCAACATCCTCGGGCTCGGCACCTGCTGGCTGGGCGTTCATCCCCGGGCGGAACGCATGGACGGCATCAGGAACATGTTCAACCTGCCGGACAACATCATTCCCATGTGCGGCATCGCCGTCGGCTGGCCCAAGGATCCCCCGCCCGCCCGGACCCGGTACAAAGCCGACAGGGTCCACGGGGAAAAGTGGTAGCTTAGAAGGCCAGCAGCCCGTGCCAGTCGATTTCGGGAAAGGTGGCGCCCAGGAGGTGATCGTCGTCCGATTCATGGACCATAAGGTTGGTGAACGTTTCCAGCGCCGCCGGGACAACGATTTCAGGGGGGCAGATGCTGTCCATCCTGCCGATGAAGAGCCGGGCCGGAACGGTT
>JALHJD010000123.1:8265-12946 GCA_022837185.1 Desulfobacteraceae bacterium | reverse complement strand
TGATCATGGAAGAGTTTGCCGAGGGGACCGGCCTGGCGCCGGATGGCGGACAGCCCCGGCGCTATCTGTGGACCGACGCCTTTGCGGTCTGCAATTATCTGTCCCTCCATCAAGGCACCGGTGCCCGGCAGTATCTGGACCTGGCCCGGCACCTGATCGACCAGGTCCATTTCGTTCTCGGGCGGCATCGGGATGATGATGCCCGAAGTGGCTGGATCAGCGGCCTCAGCGATGCGGAAGGCCTTCTGCACCCCACTGTCGGCGGTCTGCGCATCGGCAAAAAAATGGGGGAGCGGGGAGAGGACGACCCGTATGACGAGCGCCTGGAATGGGAGCGCGACGGCCAGTACTATCATTATCTGACCAAGTGGATGCATGCCCTCTGCCGCACCGCCACGGCCACCGGCGAAGTCAGATACCTGGTCTGGGCGGCGGAACTGGCCCGCGGAGCGTACAGGGGCTTCTGCCATACCGCGGCGGACGGCGGAAGGCGTCTGCGCTGGAAGATGAGCATAGACCTTTCCCGGCCCCTGGTGCCATCCATGGGGCACCACGATCCCCTGGACGGTTTGCTGACCTGCTGCGTAATCAGGGCGCTGGCCCACCGGCATCCCGGAACGGAAAACATTTTTCTGGACGCCGAGATCGCCGAACTGGCGGAAATGTGTGCGGGGAGCAACTGGGCCACAACTGATCCCCTGGGCCTGGGCGGACTTCTTGCCGATGCCTGGCGGCTGGCGCAGATACTCAGCTTTCCTGCCTCGGTCCCGCTCCCGGATCTGCTCGGGACATTACTTGAGGCATCGTTTTTCGGCCTCTCTCTCTTCGCCAGGGAGAACCTGCTGCGGATGCCCGCAACCCACCGGCTTGCCTTCCGGGAATTGGGACTTGCCATCGGCCTGCGGGCAGTCCCCCGTCTCGAACGGTTGTTGTCCGCGCAGCGGGGATTGATCAGGGAGTCGGCCCGTCTGGCCGTTCTGCTGGAGGAATTAAAGTCGTATTACCCCCTGGCCGGGCAGATTACGCGTTGCTGGCTTCGGGAGGAAAATCGGGCAGCGGGCAGTTGGGCGGATCACCGTGATATCAATATGGTGATGCTGGCGACAAGCCTGGCGCCCGAGGGCTTTCTGGATCTGGCAACGGAAGCGGCGACCCCGGGTGCGGGAGAATAATGCGGGGCACGTCCTTTCCCGTACCGGTCGCCGCATCAGACCCCGGTCATCAGGGCAGCTCGAAGCGGAAGCCGGCCGGCCGCACCGTCAGCAGGTCGCACGGGAGCTGCCACAAGGCATGTTCGGCCACGCTGCCCAGCAGGACATGGGAAAGCCCGGACCGCCCGGTGGTGCCCATGGCCACCAGGTCTACACCAAGTTCCTTCGCAACCTTGGGAATCAGGGCTGCCGTCCGTCCCTGGCGAATATGCTCCTTGAGCCGGCGATTGCCGGTTTCGATGCCCCGCAGCCAGTCCGTCATTGCCGAGGAGACTTTGCTCCGCATTTCCCTTTGGTAGCGTTCCTGCGCCGCATCCCTGATCGTGGGGGAGGTCAGGTATTCCCCGCCCCAGAGCGTGTAGACATGCAGCGGGTCGATCAGGGCATCGGGAGCAAGGGTCATCGCAGCCGCCAGGGCATTCCCCGCTGCGGCGGAAAAATCAGTGGGAACCAGTACGCGGCGATAGGACGCCCGCGGGGCATTCTTCACCACCAGCACGGGCAGGTCGGCCTTGCGGACTACTTTTTCCGTCGTGGTGCCGATGAACAGATCACGGAGGGAATGCCGGCCATGGGCGGCCACCACGATCAGGCCGGCCTGCACCAGGCGGGCCGTGTGGATGATGGCGAGAAAAGCCCTGCCGGTTTCGACCCGGCAGCGGTATTCCACGCCAGCGGGCATTTCTCTTTCCGCCTCCTCCCGCAATCGGTGCATGGCGGCCTCGGCAAGCCTGCTTTTTTCCCGGGCTTTCTGCTCCGGCTGGAAAAAGTGATCAAGCAGTGAATCCTCCACCACATGCAGCAGTTCCAGGCGAATGTTGAGATCGAGTGCCAGGCTTGCGGCCCTTTTCAGGGCAAGGGTGGAACTTTTGGAAAAATCGCTGGCGGTCAGTATGGTCGGGAGGACAGTCATCGCGTGATTCTTTCCTGGTTGAATATTTCCTGTAACGGACCATCAGTCCTGCCCGGCGGCCGGGGCATCAGATTCCCGCTGCGGCTGAAATCCGCCGATCGCCTCCGGTGATCCCATGACCAGCAGGAGATCCCCCGGCCGGACCACTTCCTCGGGTGACGGGGCAATGATCCTCTGCTCTCCACGCTGGATGCCGATTACCGAAACTCCCTGGAGCCGGCGCAGGTCCAGTTCGGACAGTTTCCTGTCCACCCACGGGGAATCATCCGGGACAAGGAATTCGTTCATGCGGAATGTTTTTTCCTCATTTCCCTCCGTGCTGATCCGTTCCTGGAGTGTTTTGCTGGCCAGTTTAAGGCTTTCGGCGTTGCCAAGGAGGATCAGCCGGTCTCCGGGAAAAAGGCGGAAGCCGGCGTCCGGGTCGTAATAGCTGAGTCCGCCCCGGTCAACCGCCACAATTGAGGCCCCGGTGCGGCTCCGCAGGGCGATTTCACCGATTCTTCTGCCGCTGACGGCTGAGTTGGGCCGGAGCTTGACTTCTTCCAGGAGAAGATCCCAGGGTGATTGGGATGTCAGCGCTTCACGGGTGCCGGAGAGATAATCGACCGCCAGTTCGGCGGCGTCGACATAGGGCCAGAGGACCTTGTCGGCGCCGGCGCGGCGGTAGGCTTCGGCGTCGCCTGGGTTGTGGGCGGTCAGGACAACTTTGCCCGGATAACCCCGGGCCCGCAAGGCCTTGATGATCGCCAGGTTGGTCTCCCTGCCGGGAATGGTGTTCACCACCCAGCGGGCCTGCTCCAGGGGAAGATTTTCCAGCAGTTCGGGATCTTCGACGTCCCCGTAGCGCACGGGAAACGTCAAGTCAGCGGATTCGGCGACGACCTGGGGGTCAAAGTCCACGGCCAGGACCTTTTTGCCGCGGCGGACAAGGTGTTCGCTGATATTGTGGCCGTAACGGCCAAGGCCGAAAAGAATGACATCCGCCGGAATAATCCCCCGGTTGTCATTTTCGCCGATTTCCCGGTACGGGTGCCGGCGTTCGAAGATCCCCAGCCAGGGGGAGATGCGCTGATAAATCGGGTGGGAATAGAGAATAAGATAGGTGGACAGTCCGATGGTGATCAATCCGACCAGGGTGATCAGGCCGAGGGTTTCCCTGTCGATGTGTCCGAGGCTGAGACCGAGGGCGCCCAGGATCAATGAGAATTCGCTGATCTGGGCAACGGTCAGCCCGGCGAGAAAACCGGTGCGCTTGCTGTAGCCCATGAAGCCCATGATGGCCATGACGATCAGGGGGTTGCCGATGAGGACGAAAGCGGAAAAAATCAGCGCCGGCACGATCTGGGCCCCGAGGGTGGTCAGGTCGAGCTGAGCGCCGAGGCCGATGAAAAAAAAGAGCAGCATGAAGTCGCGCAGGCTGACCAGCCGGCCGGCAATGGACTCACGGAAGGGGGTCGAAGCAAGGGAGACTCCGGCAAGAAAGGCGCCGACTTCCTTGCTGAAGCCGAGAAAATCCCCGATTGAGGCGAGCAGTACCGCCCAGGCAATGGCGAACAGGAGCAGCAGTTCCTGGGTACGGGCCAGGTGGGGGAGTATCACGGGCAGGACAAAGCGCATGGTTGCCGCCACTGCGGCCAGCAGACCTGTCCCCTTGAGCAGAACCAGCAGGACGTCCATCAGCAGATGCTCCGAGGCCCCCTCGGCCCCCATGGCGGTGAGGCCGATCATGGCCAGGATGACCGCTATGTCCTGGACGATCAGAAAACCCACGGCAATACGGCCGTGCAGGGCGTCTATTTCCCGTTTGTCCGAGAGCAGCTTGACAATGATGATGGTGCTGGAGAAGGTGAGGGCAACGGCGACGTAGAGGGCGCCGATGACGGAGAATCCGAGGGCCAGGCCGATGAGGAATCCGAATATCGAGGTAAAGGCAACCTGCCCCAGTCCGGTGGCCAGGGCAACGGGCCCCATGGTCCGGATCAGGTGGAGGTCGAGCTTGAGCCCGACAACAAAGAGCAGGACGGTGATGCCGATCTCCGCCAGGAGCTGCAGCCGCTCGTCCACTCCCACCAGATCCAGACCAGAGGGTCCGACCAGGATGCCCACCAGGATAAAGGCTACGATCAGGGGCTGGCGCAGCCACAGGGCCAGCCCTCCCAGGGCCGCGCTGGCGGCGAGGATCAGGGCGGTTTCATAAAAGAGGTGGTCCAGTATCATCTTTACCGCTCTGGAAAAAGGAAAGGATGCTTCATTTCTTCTTGCAAGGGGCGCTCCGGATGTTCGCTCTCCTTGTGGGAACGGGCGCCGGTGATTCAGGGTCAGAGGAAAGAGGCAGTCCGGTCCTGTCCCGACATTCTGTCATATGGTTGATATTCTACCAGCAAAAATAGCGGTTGCCAATGAAACCGGACAGGAAGAGGAGGGAGGTTTTTTCGATTTCGATCCCGATTTCGATTTCGAGGAGATATGTCCTGCGCTGGATTGAGGAAAATTTGTACCTAGCGGGATCGGGATCGAATCCTGAGTGCAGTAGTGCCAAAGGGTCTTTTGGCGGGCC
>JALHJD010000123.1:0-8215 GCA_022837185.1 Desulfobacteraceae bacterium | reverse complement strand
CTCCATCCTCTCTACCTGATCTGCCGTTATGTTATTCATAAGCAGTACAGAAAAAAAGGGGCTGCCCGCCTGGACAGCCCCAGAAAGTTTTTTTGATACAAGGGGCGTAACGGAGAAAGAGGCGGCCGCCGGATTCGCAGGCCTTGAACCTCCCGTCACACCATTTTTTTCAGGCCGATGGGATTGGGCGCCGCCCGCGTGTACCCTTTTTCCTGGGCCACGATATCGAGGGGCAGACTCGCCATATCCCCCAGATCAAGGCCCATTTCCTTGACCACCGGGTTTTCCATGACCTTGATATAGGTCCGGCACTTTTCGCAGGTGATGATCCGGAAACCGGGTTCGTCTTCGGAGACGATGGTGTTGAACTTCGTCGAATCGGTGGTTTCGCAGTTCGGGCAGCCGATGAACCGGTACGGCCCGGATGTCCCGCAGATTGAGCAGTGCAGGCGCCTTTTCGGTCCCTCGGTGATCGTTGCCAGGGCCGGCTGCGCCGAACAGAGGGGACAGCGCCCGTTTGTCCAGTGGGCGCCGTCCGCCGCCGAGGTCTCCCGCAGGGCAAGAAAGTAGGGGCGGCTGAGCAGGAAGAGGAGCGTGGCCGCTTCGTCTTCCCTGAAGGGGAGGGACAGATCGGGAAGCTCCCCGAGGGGAAGGCGCATGAAGTCAATGTCTCCGTTGGTCACGGCCCGGCGCAGCGGTTCAATCTCGTCGTCGGCCAACCCGAAGACGGAGACAAACAGACGGAAGATGGAGTCGGCGATTTCACGCGGGTATGCCCTCGATTCCTCCGCCGGTACGTCTGATCTCGTTTTCGGCAGCTGTTCGGCGGTCTCGCGGTGAAAGCGCTCCCACTTGGCGTACAGTTCAAGCGGATCCTTGAGGTGAGGACGTTTTTCGATCAGGGCTTGAATGGCAATGGTCATAATTCTCCTTATTATGGAATTTTGGGATAGGTAAAGTCACGCGGAGCGCCGGCCAGCCCTTCCACGAGGAAGACCTTGAGCTGTTCCTTTTCCTCCGCCGTGAGCTGCAGGGGCTTGAGCACGGTGTTGCCCTCTCCGCAGCCGGTGTTGAAAAAATCGATCACCTCGTCCAGGGTCGCGAAGATGCCGTTGTGCATGTAAGGGGCTGTTTTGGCGATTTCCCTGAGAGTCGGTGTTTTGAAAGCTTTCCAGTCTTTCGGGTCCTTGGTGATGAGATACCGGCCCGGGTCCTCGTCCAGGGTACGGTATTCCTCGAAATGATACACCTTGGCAACGAACCGGCGCGTTGCCGCGATCCGCGGATCAGTCAGATGCTCGGGATTTTCCGGGACCTGGAGGGCATGGAACTTGTCGTCGGCCAGGTTGGGGCCGAAGTGACAGTCGGTGCACTTCCCTTTGCCGGTGAAGATCTCGTATCCTTTCAAGGCATCCGGGGAGAGGGCGTCCGCCTCTCCCTGCAAAAACCGGTCGAGGGGGGCATCACAGGAAATGAGGGTCCGCTCAAAGGCGGCGATGGCCATGGCGATGCGCTCCTTGGTCGTGTCCCCGTCGCCGAACACCTTGGTAAATTCCTCTACGTATTCCGGCACGGAGCGGATTTCCTCCTCCAGGTACTCCAGGTTCTGGTTCAACTCGAAGGCTGACATCATCGGAAACAGCGCCTGGTCTTCCAGGGTTGCCGCCCGTCCGTCATGGAACTGGTATTTGTGGAAGGCGACGTTGACCAGGGTGGGCGAATTGCGCCAGTTCCTGGTTGTGGGATAATGGAGCGAGATCTCGAGCCCGTCGCTGTAGGCCAGTTCCGGATCATGGCAGGTCCCGCAGTTGGTTGTCCCGTCTCCGGACAGCCGCCGGTCAAAGAAGAGCTTCTTGCCCAGTTCAACCTTTTCCGGCGTCTGGGGATTGTACTCCGGGATCGGAACATCCCGGAAGGGCTCCAGATGCCCTGCCAGGCTGTAGGCCGGCAGACAGAACGCAATGAAGATTATCCAGATTGTCTTTTTCATAGCTTACTTTCCTGCCTGAGCCAGTTCCTCGTCAATGATTTTTTTGAAATACTCAAAGGGGCGCTCACCGATGATCTGCCGGCCGTTGATGTAGTAGGTCGGGGTATTGTAGAGGTCCATGGACTCGGCAAACTTCACATCCGCTTCGATTTCCTTGGCATGCTTGGCGTTGTCGATGGATTCGGTGAATTTCTGCACATCCAGTCCCAGTTCCACCGCATAGGAGATCAAACTGGCCCGGTCCAGCTTCGGGGAGCGGGTGAGCAGGATATCGTACATTTCCCAGTACTTGCCCTGATCCCTGGCCGCGAGGGAGGCCTCAGCCGACAACTTGGCGAAATCGCGGTATTTGTAGGGATAATTCTTCACCACATGCCGGATCTTGCCAGGGTAGGTTTCCTTTATCTTTTTGACGGTCGGACCGGCCGCCACACAATGGGGTCACTGGAAGTCGAGAAACTCGATGATTGTCACCGGCGCGTCATCCGGTCCCATTGACGGTGCATCCCCGATGGGGATATCAACCCGTTTTACCTCCGCCTGGGCCATTCCGAAGAAAAGCAGGGCGAAAACACAGATCATTATTTTTTTCATCATCTTTGACCAAAGAGGGGAGACGGTTTCCCGACTCCCCTCTCTCCTCCATATATTGTTTTTTGAAAGGACTGATTACATCTTGCCCATTGCCTTGACCCATTTGGGATATCTCTTCCTGGCGAGATCAAGGGGCACCTTGCCGGTCAGCATGATCTGCAGCGTGCCGGGGTTGGCCAGGGTTGAGAGATAGATGTGCACGGGCACCATGATGCAGAAGAAAATGAACGCCAGGTTGTGCACAAAGTGCGAAAGAAGCATGATGGTCGAGTTGTCCTTCATCAGCCAGATGCCGAAGCCGGAGAGGGCGATGAGGATCCCGAACAGGGCAATGCCCAGATAATAGAGCTTCTGGCCGGGATTATGCTTCCCCATGGGCGGCACCTTGACCTTGTGGGACAGGTATCCGCCGGCCACCTTGAACCATTGTGCGTCATCCGCGTCGTATTTAAGCGAATCCCCTAAATACTGAAACAAGGTGAGAACCAGGGATACGGAAAAGACGACCCCGGTCCAGTTATGCACCGTCTTCATGGTCTCGAATCCGCCGAAGACGGAGCCGACACTCTCGAGATGGAACAGGAAGGCGAAACCCGTGATGATCAGCAGAATGCAGCTTATTGCCAGTATCCAGTGATTCAGGATTGCGCCACCACTTTCTTTTTGTACCATTTCCGCCATGTTACACCTCCTCCTCGTCCTTGTGGGGGCCTATCGCCAGATAGTGGATCGCTGCCGCGGCAACCACACCACCCAGGCCGATCCAGGAGAGCGGCTTGAGGTATGTGTGCCAGAAGACCACGCTGCTCGGGATTGTCGGATTTTCCTTCATTCCGTACAGCTTGGGCTCGTCCTTGAACGCGTAGACCGCGCCCAGACCGCCCAGGTCCTGTTCACCGTAGATGGTACTGAAGCCATCCGCCTTTGCGTTGCTGATCAGTTCATTGCGGTCGCCGTATTTCAACGCGCCAGTGGGGCAGGTCTTCACACAGGCCGGTTCCATGCCGTTGCCGATTCGGTCAAAGCAGAAATGACATTTCGTCACCTTGCCCTCTTCATCGTAACGAGGCACATCAAACGGACAGGCGTTAACGCACAGCTTGCAGGCGATGCATTTGTCGCGGTCAAACGCCACGGCGCCTTCGTCCGTTTTGTACAGCGCGCCGGCGGCCGGGCAGATCTTCATGCATCCGGCGTCTTCGCAGTGCATGCACCGCCTGCTGACAAAGAGCCAGCGTACCGGGTTTTCCTGCCCCGGAACCTCGCTGTAGCGGATAATGTTGTAGGCGGCGCTTGCCAGATCCGGCGGATTCTGGTAGGTGCCGTTGTTTTGGGTTTTGATGCCCGGCAGCAGGTTCCAGGACTTGCAGGCAACCTGACAAGCCCGGCACCCGATGCAGAGCTCCGGAGAGACAAGGATCGCTTTGCGGTTTTTCGTATTATCAGCCATGGTTCACCCCCTATGCCTTCCGAACGTTGACCATGAAGGCCTTCGACTCGGGTATCATTGTGTTCGCGTCTCCCACGTTCGGAGTCAGCAGGTTCGCGCTGTCGAATCCGCTGCCGTCCTCGGGGAACTGCCATCCGAAGTGCCAGGTCAGTCCGACCTGGTGGACGGTTTGGTCCGCTATCTTGAAGGGCTTGAACCGTTCAGTGACCATCGCGATCGCCTGCACCTCACCGCGGCCGGAGGTGACGAAGACCTTGTCACCGTTGCTGATGCCCAGCTCCTTGGCCAGTTCCGAGCTGATCTCGCAGAAGTTCTGGGGCTGCATTTCCAGCAGCCAGGAGCAGTGCCGCGTCTTGACGCCGGTCTGCCAGTGCTCCGAGCACCGGTAGGTGCTGGCGACGTACGGATACCGCAGGTCGCAGGAGAAAAAGGCGTCCGAGTCGCCGGTAAAGATCTTGATGGTCGGGTTGATCCGCTGGCTGGACATCGGGTTGACCTCGAGGGGACACTCAAGGGCTTCATAATGCTCGGGGAACGGACCTTCAGCCAACCCGGGCCCGAAAATCGAGGCGACACCGTCCGGCTTCATGATATAGGGCAGCTTGCCTGATTCCGCCACGGGAGGAGGTCCGCCGTCGACAATGTCTCCTTCCCACTTTTTGTCCGCGGCGTTCCATTTGAGAAGCGGCCGTTTCGGATCCCAGGGATTGCCGTTGAGGTCCACCGAAGCCCGGTTGTAAATGATCCGTCGGTTCACCGGCCACGACCAGGTCCAGTTCGGGTACAGCCCGAGGCCGGTCGGATCTTCCTTGCCCCGCCGCGCCATCCTGTTGACCGGCTTTCCGTCTTCCAGGACGTAGGAATTGCAGTACAGCCAGTTGCCGCTTGAGGTGGATCCATCGTCCTTCAGCAGGGCGAAGCTTCCAACCAGGTCGCCTTTCTTGCCGACGACCTTGGAGGGGTCATTGGGGTCGTACACGTTCCTGGTGTAGTAGCCGTTGATTTCCTTGGCCACGGCATGGATGTCGACGTGCTTGACCTTGCCGGCCGCGTCTTTGTCGCCGTAGTCCCAGGTCAGGTTGACGATGGGAGCCGGATTGGCTCCGCCCTCCTTCTCGTAGAGTTCCTTGACCTTGAAATAGAGTTCGTTCAGGATGTCGGCATCGGAGAGCGCAACTCCCGGCGGCTCTATGGCCTTGTAGCGCCACTGCGCCCAGCGGCCGGAGTTGGAGATGCTCCCCTCCTTCTCCACCGAGGCGGCACAGGGCAGCATGAATACCTCGGTTTGGACTTCACTGGGGTTCATGCCCGGTCCGCGCCAGAAGGAGCCGGTTTCATTGTCGTAGATGTTGACGTTGACCATCCACTTGAGCTGGGCCAAGGCCGCACGGGTCTTGTTGGAGTTGGCGCCCGAACAGGCCGGGTTCTGTCCCCAGGCGAAGAAGCCCTCGAACTGGCCCTTGTGCATGGCATCGAAGAGGTTGAGCCATGAGGCATTCTGGCCCGCCTCCAGCTTGGGCAGCCAGTCGTAGCCGAAATCGTTCTCCGGCGTCGCCGCCTCCCCGTAGATGGCCTTGAGGTAGCTGACAACGTACTTCGGCCGGTTGGACCACCAGTTGACGCCGCCCGGTTCGTTGGTTTTCGGGGTCGTCTTCTCGAGGTACGTCGCCAGGTCGTACAGGCCAACGTTGGGGGTCGGGTTGTAGCCGGGCAGGATGTGGAACAGGATGCCGTGGTCGGTGGAGCCCTGGACGTTGGACTCGCCGCGCAGGGCGTTGACGCCGCCGCCGGCCATGCCGATATTGCCCAGCAGCAGCTGGACGATGGCCATGGCCCTGATGTTCTGGGTGCCGACCGTATGCTGGGTCCAGCCCATGGCGTAGCACTCGGTCCCGACCCGGTCAGGTTTGCCGGTGGAGCCGTACAGTTCGTACACGGCCACCAGCTTGTCCTTGGGCGTGCCGGTGATGTTGGCCACATTGTCCAGGGTATAGCGGGAATAGTGTTTTTTCAGCTGCTGGAATACGCAGTTGGGGTCCTGCAGCGTCGGATCCTTCAGAGCCACGCCGTTTTCGTCCTTCTGGTAGGTCCAGGTGGACTTATCGTAGCTGCGCTTCTCTTCATTGTACCCGGAGAACAGACCGTCCAGATCCGTCGGTCCCTTGAAGTCGGGATTGAGCAGGAACGCCGCATTGGTGTAGTTGACAATGTAGTCCTTGAAATACAAATCCTTTTCCAGGATGTAATTGATCATGCCGCCGAGGAAGGCGATATCCGTCCCGGAACGAAGGGGGGCGTAAACATCCGCCTTCGCCGCGGTCTGTGAAAAGCGCGGATCAACGCAGATCAGCTTGCCGCCTTTTTCCCTGGCCTTCATGATCCATTTCATGGAGACCGGATGGTTGGATGCCGGGTTGCCGCCCATGGCCAGGATGACATCGGCGTTTCTCAGGTCGATCCAGTGGTTCGTCATTGCACCGCGTCCGAACGACTCTCCCAGAGCCGCTACAGTTGCGGAGTGTCAGATACGCGCCTGGTGTTCCACGTACACCAGGCCCCAGGACCTCACAAGTTTCTGGATCAGGTAGCACTCTTCATTGTCACAGGCGGCGCTGCCGATATGGGCGATGCCCTGCGTCTGGTTGAGGGGTATTTCCTTCTCGACATCGACCACGGTGCCGTCGGGCAGGGTCTCCTTGACCTTGATGGTGGTAAACTCTTTGAAGCTCTTGTCCCGGGAGTCCTTGACCAGACGGGCGATTCTGTCAATAGCCCAGCCCCATTCCACCTCCTTCCACGCCGTGCCGCCGGGTTCGCGGTACATCGGCTTGCGGAGGCGGGTGTCGTTGTTTGCCATCTGGTAAATGGATGCACCCTTGGAGCAGAGTGTTCCTTCACTGATCGGATGCTCGGGATCCCCCTCGCATTGGATGACCTTGCCGTTCTCGGTATAAACGATTATGCCGCACCCGACTGAACAATACGGACAGACCGTCGTTGTCTGCCTGGCGTTCTTGATCCGCAGGCCCTGGGCATAGGCCTTGGCTGGATCAAGATTGATGCCGAGCGTCCCGACCAGTACGGTGCCGCCTGACAGTTTGAGAAAATCCCGTCTTGATACTCCCATTGAAGCCTCCTTCTTGTTATCGAATTTGATTTACGGGTTGTGTTGAAAAACAGGGCTTCTACAGATTATAGGTGATAACGATTTGTTCTTTTCAGGTTTCGTCGTGTCAATCCCATGCAGTTCTCCCTCCTGTTGCGTTGATGTTTGGGTGATGGTGAGGTAAACGGTTCTTAATTTACCCGATCCGGTGTAAACGGACGGGATGACGTTGTCCGCTGATGCGCTCCATGCTGTCAAGGACCCGGATGTCCCGGCTGAAAACAGTGCCGGGTCTGCGGATGCAGGGTGTGGTTCGCAGTAATATTGAGGAAAGAGGTCAGCACCGTCTTCCATCTTTGCAACCGGAAAGATAACCGGCCCAAAAAATAACTCTTTTTCTAATAAAGGAATAACTATCCTTTCGATCAACCTCGTTCTATTTTATGCCTTCATTTCAATTGAATGCAAGGAAAAAACGAAAAATTTATTGATGTATAGTCGAGAATGGCCGAGAAGAATAGGGGGATAATTGTAAAATTAGTGTAAATTAAGCAGGTAACAATATGTCAATTCTGGCATAAATTGCGCTGTAAGGGCCACAGTGAAGGACTGGGCGGAAATTTGAGCAGCTCTATTCATATGTCAGTATTGACATATGAATAGAGCACATGCGGCATTGTATTATTATATGTCAATGCTGACATGTGAATAGACTCTACGGGGTTTTGTAGCAGAGATCCTGAAAATCGAAATCGGTATCGAGTGCGCCAAGCAAGCTTGGCGTTTCTTGTGAGGTGAGAGTCCTCCCCGGGTAAGGTTTAGCCAACCGCCCGTACTGAGTGCTGGCGTTGTGAAGGCAATTTGAATGGAGGTGACAAGGGGGAGACGAACGGCACAGTGTAAGCGTACACAGGGAATCATGCAGGCCGGAGGGAGCATCTGCGCTGCTTCCGCAGCTATTGAGCCTCGTTACGAGAGAACACGGAGGGCCACACTGTTCGATTAGTGGAAGCCAGGACAAAAGCGTCGCGAAAGGCGAGACGCTGGAGGCTCCGTCGGGGTCTTAGGGGGCGGC
>JALHJD010000462.1 GCA_022837185.1 Desulfobacteraceae bacterium | reverse complement strand
AATGAGGTAGACGCCCTCCGTATCGGCGGGCACCGAAAACGCCACGGCCCAGTCCGTCTCGTCCGCGGCCATGTTGCGCGTCGGCAAAACGACGATCTCGTCCGCGTAGGCGGAGCAGGAATTGTGGGCCTTGGCGCCGTTGACGATGATGCCGTCCGGCCGCTTTTCCACGACCCGCAGGTAGAGATCCGGATCCTTTTGCTTGGCGGGGCGCCACGCGCGGTTTCCCTTGACGTCGGTCTGGGCGCAAACGAGCGCCAGATCTTCCTTTTGAACTTTCTTCATGAATTCGGTGAAATGCTTATAATAACTTGTGCCGTGCTGCGCATCGGCCTCAAAACTGGCGATGGACAGGGCGTTGAGCGCATCGGTGCCCATGCACCGCTGAATGCAGCCGCCGATTTCCTGGCAGTACAGACGCGTCATTTTCTGCTTGGCCAGGAGATCCGCCATGTTCTGATGGATATGGCAAAAGCGGTTGATCTTTTCCCCCGTGAGATGGGAGGTTGCGACGCCGACCCCTGCGAATTCCGGATCAGAGGCGAAGTCGTACGTGGCGGCGATAACGTCGATGCCGCCCGTAATGCTCGGGTCAAAGCGGTCCACCAGGTTGCCTCCCTGGTAAACGTTCGATTTGAGTTTCGCCATTCTTTCCTTGTATTCACTGCTTGAAATCATTTTTTTACTCCTTTTGAATTTCAGTCCCCTGTCGCCGGGGAACTTCCGGCAGGCCATGAAACCCATCTCCCGCACGAAGCCGAAGAAAAGCGGGAGACGGATTTCATTTTCTGCCTTTAAAGTTTTCAGGTCCTGCATCGTCCCTTACGCGGACGAGGAATTATTTCTTTCTGTCCTTCCATTCGGGCAGAGGAATCAGGATCGCTTTGCGCTCCGCATAGCGATCCGGCCAGACGCAGTAGTTCAATCCGCCCTGCCACTGCATCATCACCGCAAAGGCGCGGTCGTTCTGGCCCGGTTCGGCGCTCTTCTCGTCCCGGAACTTCACGCCCCAGCCCATGTGCGTTCCGCCCATGGGAATGTCGATTTTATACGCCGCCTTTTTAACCGCTTCCGGATCCAGCGAAGCCGTCTTGGCCAGCACCTGGGTGTAGAAAACCCACGCGCTGGTGAAGGCCGACATGGCGTGCAGGTCGGGATAATCGCCGAACTTCTTCTTGTAGCGTTCGAAAACCGTTTTTAAAGGCGGATCCAGTTTCGCATCGAGCGTCTTGGGATCTT
>JALHJD010000461.1 GCA_022837185.1 Desulfobacteraceae bacterium | reverse complement strand
CCTTCATGCCCAGCGTCGACTACGGGCTGGACCTGCCCGACGAGTCCGCGTGCGCGGTCAACCCCAGTGGCGGCCTCATCGCCTGCGGCCACCCGGTGGGTGCCACCGGGTTGATGCAGGCCGTGTTCGCCATCTGGCAGTTGCAGAACACCATCGACAAGCACTTTGGCGATGGGACGTTGCAGGTAGCCAACGCCAAACGGGGAGCCATCCACAGTCACGCAGGGACGGGCACGTATGTCACGGTCAGCATCTTGGAGAAGGAGGACTGACATGGCCAACGACAAAATGGAAGAGACCTTTGGCGGCTACGTGCTGCACACCGTGCCGTTCCCCGGAGAGCTTGACGAGGCCGCCCTGGCAGGCCTCAAGAAGATGGCGCCGATACTTATCGAGCAGCCTTACAGTATAACTTATCTCCATTCCTATGCCCAGGATTCGCCGTTCTTTGCCGGCCTGAGCAACGGGCGCCTCCTCGCCAACCGCGATCCCGAGACGGGCTATACCTATGCCACGCCCCGCGGCCACGACATGTACACGGGCAACGAGACCGAGTGGATCGAGATCCCGGCGGAGGGTACGGTGCACGCCTTTACCGTGTGCCACTTTGGCAGCGAGGAGTTTCTGCCCGAGACGCCCTACGTCCTGGTACAGGTCGAGTTTCCAGGTGTGAACACGCTCTTCCTGGCGCGCCTGGTGGGCGTGGACCCCGCCGAGGCCAGCACCGACTGGATCGGGATGAAGATCAAGGGCCGGTTCCGACGGCTGAGCAAGTTCAAGCCGACGGACCTGTACTTTTATCCTGCCGGATAGAGGTCAATAGGCCGGGAGCGGCCCATGAGCCAAGGGCCGCTCCCAACCCTCCGTCCATCACCCGGCGCCCGCGGGAACCAGCAGACTCCCGGGGCAAAACATTTCACTTTCATTCCCTTTACCGGCAACATCTACGCTTACATTTTTTGGACTTCAACTTGTTATGCAGCCTTACCCCATGCCCTGTGCCTCATGTTGTGCCCATTCCTCAGGCCGGAACCGCAGGCTTGCTACAGATTTCGCCGCGCAATATGGCACCCTTGCCATTGGCTATGTGCCCGTCACTATCAACCAGCACCTGGTACTTTCACCCGTTAGACTGCGCCCATGCCCGGGCGCACCGCAAAAAAAAAGGGGGTCAGGAGAACTGACACCCTCTCTTAATAAATGGCGCCGCTGAAGCTGCGGTCAAACCAGTTCCACAACCCG
>JALHJD010000460.1 GCA_022837185.1 Desulfobacteraceae bacterium | reverse complement strand
GGTCAGCGGTGCCGCCGTCTCGTCGATCAGGGCCGCGGCCAGCTCCCCGGGATTGCCGATGGTGGCCGAGGCCAGGATAAACACCGGCGAGGAGCCGTACAGGCGGCAGATGCGTTTGAGCCGGCGGATGACCCAGGCCATGTGGGAACCGAAGACGCCGCGGTAGGTATGCACTTCGTCGATGACGACATGGGTGAGATTGGCGAACAGGCTGCCCCAGAGGTCGTGGTAGGGGAGCAGGGAAAGGTGCACCATTTCCGGGTTGGTGACCAGGATGGCCGGGAGATTTTCCCGGATTTTCCTGCGCCGGTAGGCGGAGGTGTCGCCGTCATAGATCGCCGCCGGCGCGAGTCCCCGCTCCCGGAAGCAGCCGGGCAGATGGGCGGCAAAAGCCTCGATGGTCCGCAGCTGATCCTGGGCGAGCGCCTTGAGGGGAAAGAGGTAGAGCGCCCTGGCCGAGGGGTCGCGCAGCAGGGAGTTGAAGACCGGAAGATTGTATATCAGCGATTTGCCGCTGGCCGTCGGGGTCGCGGCCACGACATTTTTGCCGTCCAGAATCAGTTCGACCGCCTCGGCCTGGTGGGAATAGAGGCTGTCGATTCCGGCCCTGTCGAGCAGCTCCCCCAGGGCGGGGGCCAGCCCGGCCGGCGGAGCCGCGGTTTGCGCTCCGGCCGCGGGTTGTCTTCGGCGGCCGGCGATCTGGGGACCGAAGCGTTCGGATCCCGCCAGGGCCGCGATATATTCGGCAACCGATCCGCTGTCGGGATTCATGTTGCGGCCTGCGGTACTTTACGGTTTATCATTATCGGTATTTATTATATCTTGTATCTTTCCCTGCGACGGATTGAATGGGAGATTTTCCCGAACACGTGGAACCGGAAAGCGGAACAATGATTACAATAGCAACTCTCGGACCGGAGAATTCGCATTCCTGGCAGGCGGCGGTCCAGTATGCCCCCAAAGCCCGGATTGCGGCTTATCCCCACACCGGCGCGCTGATCAGCGCTTTTTCCAGCGGTGAAATCGCCCTGGCAATCGTTCCTATCTATAACACCCGGGAAGGGGAGAATAAAGAGTATTTCCGCCTGTTCGACAAAATCAGGTCCGGCTACTGGATCGACAACATCGTTCTGCCCTCCTACCTTTCCCTGGGCGTGGTCGACCCCGGCATCACCCGGGAAGACCTGCGGATGCTGGTCGGCAAGGGCTCGGTTTTCCGCCAGTGCGAGGAGTATGTCGGCG
>JALHJD010000122.1:911-9188 GCA_022837185.1 Desulfobacteraceae bacterium | reverse complement strand
GAACGCTTCTGGATATTGACGGCCGCGGCGCTGAATATCTTTGTCCTCTATTCACCCCAGCCCCTGCTGCCGCTGTATGCCGATCTGTTCAAACTCAGCGAGCCAACCGCGGGCCTGATCATGACCGCCACCATGCTGCCGCTGGCGGTGGCGCCCCTTTCCTACGGCTTTATTCTGAGTTACATCCCGACCCTCAGGCTGTTGCGGGCCTCTCTGCTGCTGCTGGCTGTGTTCACCGGCCTGACGGCCCTGGTCCAGACCTTTCCGCAGATGCTGGCGGTGCGGTTCCTGCAGGGCATGATCATTCCCGCCTCCCTGACGGCGGTCATGGCGTTTCTTGCCCAGCCGGGCAGATCGCCCGACTGGAACCTGCAGAGAAGGATGTCCCTCTATGTCGCCGCCACCATTTCGGGCGGCTTTCTGGGCCGCCTCCTGGCCGGGGCGAGTTCCACGGTTGTGGACTGGCGGCTCTACTTCCTGGCCCTCGCCGTTCTCCTTCTGGCGTGCTTCTTCATGGTCGGGTCGACGACCACCGCGTCGGAGGTGGCCAGAAAAGGGGCTCCGGTGGAGGCCAATCCCGCATCGATGGATGTCTTCACCCTGTGCCTGCCCGTCTACCTGGCGGTTTTCCTGATGTTTTTTGTTTTCTGCGGCATCCTCAACTATCTGCCCTTCCGGACCATAGAGCTTTCCGGGAGCATGTCCGGGCTGCTGACAGGCAGCATGTATGCCGGGTATGTGAGCGGCATCATCACCTCCATGGGAGCCGGAAAAATTATTCGCCGGGTCGGATCGGAAGCAAAGGTCATGTGTGGGGCCTACCTTGTTTTTCTCCTCTTCCTCTTCGCCATGCTGCTCCCGCTGACCTGGGCGCTGTTCCTTCTCCTGTTCCCCTTCTGCGGGGCAATGTTTCTGGTGCACTGCGTGGCAACCGCCGTGGTCAACGGCCGGGCCGGGAACAGGAGGGGGCTTGCCAGCGGCATTTACGTGGCAAGCTATTACGGGGGCGGGGTAGTGGGCACATACGTGCCGGGGCTGATATTCAAGGGATCCGGCTGGACAGCCATGGTTTTCGTGCTGCTGGCCGCCGGCGTGGCCGGACTGGCCATGCTGGTCCTCTTTTTCAGAGGAGGAAGAGGCGGCTGAGGAGAAAAATGCGGCCTCATGGTTGACAAAGCACCGGCCGGTACTGTACAAAAGGGTATTTTCACAGGGCCGGTTCCGTTCAATCCCCCTCACAGCAGCCGACAATGGCTGAACAGAAGGCTGAGTCCCTCAGCAGCCCGCACTGATCCTCTGTTCGCCAGACAGGCTGCAGGAACCGGCAGCACCGGGCAACCAAAATACGTCGCGATGAGGAACAGTGAACTATTGGAAGCATGAAAAAAGGATAAACCGTCGTCGTTTTCTCTGGGATTCAGCCAGGGCGGCCATGGCCGCCTGCCTCTTGCTGAGCGCTCCCGTTTCGCTGGATGCCGCCGCTGTCCCCGGCAAAAGAACCATTTCCCTGTATCACACCCATACCTCCGAAGAACTGAACATCACCTACGTACGGCAGCGGATCTATGATCATGAAGCCCTGCAGCGGGTCAACCGTTTTCTCCGGGATCATCGAACCGGGGATATTCATCCCATTGACCCGCGGCTGCTGGATCTCCTGTACAACGTGCAGCGGCTGAGCGGCAGCCGTGGAGTGTTTGAAGTCATTTCCGGCTACCGTTCGCCCGCGACCAACGCCATGCTGCGCCGGAAAAGCAGCGGGGTGGCCGGACGCAGTCTGCACCTCGAGGGCCGGGCCATAGACGTCCGCATGACGGGGTTGAAGACAAGGGAATTGAGCAGAATAGCACTCCACCTGAAACAAGGCGGGGTGGGGTACTACCCCAAATCGGATTTTGTCCATCTGGATACCGGGCGCTTCCGCACCTGGTAGGAACTGGTTCTCCCGGCCCTGTCAACAGGCCGGGGCCGATGGGCGCTCCGTCAGTTCAACGAGCAGCTGGCCCTGGAGGGCTGCACCGGGATCGCGGTTGGGGGAAATCGACCCGCCGGTTTTCGTCCCGGGTTCCGGGGAGCAGGTGCGGGAGGCGAGCTACACCTCGTCATCTTCTTCAAAGTCATTGGCGAAATCCTCGTCTTCGTCCTCGTCGCGCGCAACTCCCTCTTCTTCATCTGGAGAGATTTCCGGGGTGGCCTCCTCTTCCTCGCGCTCGGCCTTGGGGATTTTTGATTCAGGCAACACGAAATCGCGGATTTTTTCAATTTCTTCGGCGAGACCGGAGTCCTGCCGGCACACTTCGCAATGACCGATATGTCTCTCGGCAAACTGCATCATGCGCGCAGGGGCCATGGTTTCTTCCTTGACGTGAAGGTACCAGTCTTTCATGAGACGAATCAGATGAGTACACTGCATGGGTTTACGGAACGGGGCCGTCCTCTCCTGAAAAGTTGTTAGAAGCGTATGTAAATGGTTTTCCCGATTTCCGACATTAATAATAAGTTGTTTTTCAGGTCAACAATTATTAAACTTCATCCGCGGGTGGAAGTGGATAGGGCACTGGTGGCCCTCCCGGACTTCAAATCCGGTGTGCCGGGTGAACAGCCTGGCGGGTGGGTTCGATTCCCATGCACTTCCGCCATCTTCATGCCTCCTGTTCGATCCTGTTCTTCTTCTCCGCCGTACCGCCCAGCATGGGGAACCCCATCGCTTCCCGCTGTTCGAGATAGTTCTGGGCGACTTGCCGGGCGATATGCCGGATACGGCCTATGTATCTGGTGCGTTCGGCCACGCTGATGGCCTTTCGGGCATCAAGCAGGTTGAACGTGTGCGAGCACTTGAGGCAATAGTCGTAGCCGGGCAGGATCAGCCCTTTGTCAATGAGCTGCAGAGCGTCCCGTTCATAGTTGTCAAAGGCGAGGGTGAGATCGGGGACATTGGCCTCTTCAAAATTAAAGGCGGAAAATTCCTTTTCCGCCTGGTGAAAGATCTGGCCATAGGAGACGGATTCGTTCCAGGCGATGTCGTAGACGGAGTCAACCTTTTGCAGGTACATGGCAATCCGTTCCAGGCCGTAGGTGATTTCAACGGTAATGGGGCGCAGATCAATGGATCCGGCCTGCTGGAAGTACGTGAACTGGGTGATTTCCATGCCGTCGAGCCAGACCTCCCATCCCAGTCCCCAGGCCCCGAGCGTCGGGGACTCCCAGTCGTCCTCCACGAAGCGGACGTCATGCTCAAGCAGGTTCAGTCCGAAACGGCGCAGGCTTTCCAGGTACATATCCTGTACTTCCCGGGGCGAGGGCTTGAGCACGACCTGGTACTGGTAGTAGTGCTGCAGCCGGTTGGGGTTTTCGCCATACCGTCCATCGGTCGGTCGCCTGGAAGGCTGCACGTAGGCGGCTTTCCACGGTTCCGGTCCCAGGGAGCGCAGCAGGGTGGCCGGGTGAAAGGTGCCAGCGCCGACCTCCATGTCATAGGGCTGGAGAACGACGCAGCCGGCGGAGGCCCAGTAGTTGTTGAGTTCCTTGATAATGTCCTGAAAATACATGGGTAAAAAATCGCTTCCGAGTTGATTCTTTGCAAAACGTGGATACAGTAATCTGATAAATTACCATAGCATTCCGGCAGGGTAAATGATTTTGTTCAGGATATCGACGTCATGGTGCAGCTTGTTTCCCTTCAGAAAATCAAGGAAATATTACAGCAGAGCCGGCGCATAGCCGTGGTCGGTCTTTCGCCCAAGCCGGACCGGCCAAGCCACCGGGTCGCGGCCTATCTCATCAACGCCGGCTACGAAGTCGTTCCCGTCAATCCCGGGCACGAAACGATACTCGGCCGGCCATGCTATCCGGACCTGAAATCGGTGCCGGGAAAGGTCGACATCGCCGACATCTTCCGCCGGTCCGAGCAGGTCATGCCGGTGGTGCTGCAGGCGATCGACAAAAAAATCCCGGTGGTCTGGATGCAGCAGGGCATAGTCAACCGGGAGGCGGCGGAACTGGCGGAGCAGCAGGGCATCACCGTGATCATGGACCGGTGCATTCAGATAGACCACCGCAATTCCATCGGCTGACAGTTCCATGGAACCCCAATTTTTAAGTATCCGCGGGGCGCGGATGCATAATCTCAAAAATATCAGCATCGATCTGCCCCGCAACAGGCTGGTGGTGTTCACCGGGCTTTCCGGATCGGGCAAATCGACCCTGGCCTTTGATACCCTGTATGCCGAGGGGCAGCGCCGCTACGTGGAATCGCTGTCGACGTATGCCCGGCAGTTCCTGGGACAGATGGACAAGCCGGACGTCGATTCCCTGGAAGGATTGTCCCCGGCGGTTTCCATCGAGCAGAAGACGACCAGCCGGAATCCGCGATCAACCGTGGGGACGGTCACGGAAATCTACGACTACCTGCGCCTCCTCTTCGCCCGGGCCGGGATTCCCCATTGTCCTGACTGCGGCCGGGAGATCCGCGCCCAGTCCATTGAGGACATGGTCAATGGTCTGCTGCAGCTGCCCGAGGGCGAACGGGTCGTTCTGCTGGCACCCCTCGTCCATCGCCGCAAAGGGCAGCATGAAAAACTCTTTGACCGGCTGCGCCGGGAGGGTTTCGTCAGGGTGCGGGTCGACGGGACAATTGAGGACCTTGCGGCCGGAATTGCGCTGGACAAAAACAGGCATCATACCATTGAAGCGGTGGTCGACCGCCTGGTGATCAAAAAGTCGGTACGGCGGCGGCTCGAGGAGTCAACGGCCACTGCCGTGCGACTGAGTGAAGGATCCCTGCTCGTGCATTTTCCGGATTCGGGGCGGGAACAGTTGTTCAGCGAATCCGCCGCCTGTCATCATTGCGGGATATCGGTGCCGGAGTTGACCACCCAGCTTTTTTCCTTCAACAATCCCCTCGGCGCCTGCCCGGAATGCAGCGGACTCGGAGTCCGCCAGTACTTCGATCCGGCACTGATCGTGCCCGATCCCTCTCTCAGCCTGAAAGATGGGGCGATAGCCCCCTGGGGGTACAGGTCCCAGTCAAGCTACAGCGGCCAGATGCTGGCCGCCCTGGCGAACCATTATTCCTTTGACCTCGCCACCCCGTTCAACCAGTTCCCCGCCCGGGTGCAGCGTATCATTCTGCATGGTTCGGGCAGGGAGGCCATCGAGTTTCAATACCGCAAGGGCCGCCGCAAGCTCATTTCCCACACTCCTTTTGAGGGAGTGATCCCGCAGCTTGAGCGCCGCTTCCATGAAACCGCCTCCCCCATGATCCGCGAAGAACTGGGCAGATACATCAACGAGCAGCCATGCCCGGTGTGCGACGGGGCCCGGTTGAAGCCGGAAGCCCTGGCCGTGCGGGTAGGACCCTGGTCCATCATAGAATTGACCAGATTGTCCATCACCCGGATAATCGACGCCACCAGGACGCTGGCCCTGTCGGATCGGCAGCGGCTCATTGCCGGCCCCATTCTCAAGGAAGTGGATGACCGGCTCGGGTTTCTGCGGGATGTCGGCCTGGGCTACCTCTCCCTCGACCGCCGGGCCGGGACCCTTTCAGGCGGAGAAGCGCAGCGCATCCGGCTTGCCTCGCAGATCGGCTCCAGGCTGGCGGGGGTTCTCTATATCCTGGACGAGCCGAGCATAGGCCTGCATCAGCGGGATAACGCCAAGCTGATCAAGACCCTGCTGAGCCTGCGGGATCTCGGCAATACGGTCATCGTCGTCGAGCATGACACCGACACCATAGCCTCGGCCGATCACGTGCTTGACATGGGGCCCGGAGCCGGGGTGCACGGTGGAGAGATCGTCTATTCCGGCGATGTGGCCGGATTGCTCGACTGCCCTGAGTCGCTGACCGGCGGCTACCTGTCGGGGCGCCTCTCCATAGCGGTTCCCGGCAAGAGAAGAAAGGTCCGCAAATCGCCGAAGTCATCGGTGACCATCCACCACGCCGATGCCAACAATCTCAAGGACCTGACGGTATCCTTTCCCCTGGGGGTGATGACCTGCGTGACCGGGGTCTCGGGCTCCGGCAAGAGTTCACTGGTCATTGAAACCCTGTATAAACGGGTATATGCCGTCCTGGCCGACCGCCGGTCCGGGAAAAGGGACAGCCGCTCCGTGACGGGGATCGGCGCCATCGACAAGGTGATAGATATCGATCAGAGCCCCATCGGCAGGACTCCGCGGTCCAACCCGGCCACTTATACCGGCGTCATGACCCCGATCCGGGAACTCTTTGCCCGGCTTCCCGAGGCCAGGGCGAGAGGGTACAAGCCCGGACGGTTCAGCTTCAACATCAAGGGCGGCCGGTGCGAGGCATGCGAGGGTGACGGCGTGATCAGGATCGCCATGCATTTTCTCCCCGATATCTATGTGACCTGCGAACAGTGCAGGGGCAGCCGCTACAATCGCGAGACCCTGGAGATCGGGTACCGGGGCAGGAACATCGCCGAGATCCTGGCCATGACCGTCGAGGAGGCGCTGGAGTTCTTCCGGAACATACCCCCGATCAAAAGGCGGCTGCAGACCGTCTTTGATGTCGGGCTGGGCTACATAACCCTTGGGCAGTCGTCGGTCACTCTGTCCGGCGGGGAGGCGCAGCGGGTAAAGCTGGCCCGGGAATTGAGCCGCCAGAGCACCGGCCGGACCCTCTACATCCTCGATGAACCGACAACCGGGCTGCACCCGGCCGATATCCAGCATTTGCTGAACGTCCTGAACCGGCTGGTGGATGCCGGCAATACGGTGGTGGTGATAGAGCACAACCTGGATGTGATCAAAACGGCGGATCACATCATCGACATGGGCCCGGAAGGAGGCGACGGAGGCGGATTGATTGTCGTCAGCGGGACCCCGGAGGAAGTCGCCGTGGCGGCCCATTCGTATACCGGCATGTTCCTGAAGCAGACCCTGCAGCCGTAAGGAATGCGCGGAGCGGGGATAATTCCGCTTGCGCAGATTTCATTTTCGGGTAAAACAGAAGGCTGTTGCCCGCACCAGAGACCTCAGAATGAAAGGATGAATATGACTGAAGAGAAGGAAGCAAAACAGGCAGTTCCGGTCTTCCGCCTGCAGAAAATGTATATCAAGGATCTTTCGTTTGAAAATCCAAACGCCCCCAATATTTTCCTCGTTCGGAACCAGGAGCCGAAAGTCGATTTCAACCTGCAGGTCAACAGCAAGAAAATTGACGACGACCATTGGGAAGTCGCCCTGGGCATCACCGCCAAGGTCATGGACAAGAACGCCGGAGACACGGTCATGTTCGTGGTGGAGATTGAGCATGCCGGCGTCTTCCTGCTGAAAAACATTCCGGCCGAACACGTGCGGCGGGTCCTGGCGGTGGATTGCCCGATCATGCTCTTTCCCTTCACCAGGCAGGTCGTCTCCCAGGTGTCGGTTGAGGGGGGATTCATGCCCTTCCTGATGGAGCCGATCAATTTTATTGCTTTGTATGAAAATGCCCAACGGCAGGGCCAGGAGAAGCAGCAATAATTTTTTAGGACGCAGAAGAGCCAACAAAAAAGCCTGTCAGCAATGACAGGCTTTTTTGTTGGTGCGGTCAGAGCTTCCGCTTACAAGGCCTGGGTGACGAAGTTGTCCATCAGGGTGGCAATCGCTTTTTCGGTGGCGCTTTCGAAGAGCGCGTCAAGCTGGGTGTCGCCGAACACGGTTTCCGATGAAACCTTGACATCGACCCGGTTGGTCCAGATTACGTCGCCGGAATAGGCGTCCTGCACCCACACCCGCATCTGCACGGCGGCCTGGGGATTTTCCCCGCTCTTGTGCCCCAGTCGGCCGAATTCCGCGCCGGCCAGCCCCCAGAAGATGGTATTGGCGTCGTCGCCGCCGGAAATGCCGAGGATGGTCTGGTCAGCCTTGTCCTGTTCCCACGGCCATTCGGCGTTGGAGCCAAGGATGCCGCCCCAGAGGGCGCCGGCGATCATGCTGCCGTACATGTCATATTTGTCCGCGCTGGCGTTCCCCCAGGCGAGCTTGCTGGTCGCCCCGGAGATAAAGGTGAGCACGCCTTTTTTCAGCGGACTCCAGGAGGGGTCCTGGCGCGTCTTGTATTCGACGATGCGCCCGCGGATGATATAATCAGCCTCGAAGTAGCGGCCGATCTTGACGACTTCCTGCTGGGTCAGGGCGTGGGTACCCGGACTGTCCAGCACCGGCTTGCTGCCTGCCCTTTTTTTGCTCAGGTTCATGTAGCGCTGCAGATGGGCCTTCATTGTCGGCGACCACTCATCCTGCAATTCGTCATCCATGACGGAAGTATTG
>JALHJD010000122.1:0-886 GCA_022837185.1 Desulfobacteraceae bacterium | reverse complement strand
CGAAGACATCCTCCTGGACGGAGACGCGAAAACTGTTGCTCACCAGCTGGTCGGTCAGATTTTCGGTGATGGACAGGTTGCGGCGATAGGCCGTCTCCAGGTCATCCCCGTACGAATAATCGGCAAAGGGCAGGATGACTATGGATTTCTCAGCACCTGCCGTACTCTTGAGCGCCGGTGGCACCTTCAGGGATTCCTTCACCGTCTGTCCGCAGCCGCCGACTAACATGGCCAATAGTCCGTAAAGCAGATAGCGACAGTATTTCATACTTCTTCTCCTGTTATGTCTGGATGAGTTGACGATCCTGTGATTGGTTAAATGATCTTGGGTGTCAGGAGAATAACGAGCTCCCGTTTCTCCATGCGCTTTTCCTCGACGCCGAACAGGTATTTGACCAGGGGAATATTGCCGACGAGAGGAGCAAAGGCGCTGTCCTTGGCCTCAATGGAATCGATCAGGCCGCCGATGATGAGCATCTCGCCGTTGTTCACCTGCACCATGGTCGACATCTCTCTGATCTGCACCTGCGGCAGCCCAACCGAGAGGCCGATGCCGAATTCCCGGTATTCGATCACGTCGTTGACCAGATCGGTGGTCACCGGCGTCAGGTGCAGGATAACCGAATCGTTGTCGATGATCGAAGCCAGGACCCCGAAGGCCAGGCCCTCGACAACGCTGTCGGTCTCGGCCGTATAGGTGACGGTGCCGGTTTCATTGTTCACATCCGAGCTGACTTCCTTGATATAGGCGATATCGGTGCCGACGCTGATGACCGCCGGCTGGCCGTTGAGGACGGTCAGTTTGGGATTGGACAGCACCGTGGTGTCGCCCTGCTCGTTGAGGGCGTTGAGAATGGCCGTAAAGGGGACGGCCTCCAGCGATACC
>JALHJD010000459.1 GCA_022837185.1 Desulfobacteraceae bacterium | reverse complement strand
TTCCTGGCTGCGCGACTATCTCTACATTCCGCTGGGTGGAAACCGCGCGGGCGTCCTGCGGCATTACCTCAACTACCTCATTGTCTTTGGGCTTTGCGGCCTGTGGCACGGCGCAAGCTGGACGTTTGTCGCCTGGGGTCTCCTCCACGGATTTTATCTCGTCTGCGGACGCATCACGGCAAAGCCGCGCGCAGCTCTCGCGGCCGCTGTCGGCCTGGATCGGAAGCCGGCGCTGGCGCGCTGCCTGAAAATTCTCATCACTTTTATTCTGGTCACGCTGGCCTGGATATTTTTCCGCGCGGAGAGCCTCTCCCAGGCGTTTTACATTCTCGGCCATCTCTTTTCCGGCTGGGAAAATCTCTTTGCCGCGGAGGCTCTGGGGCCGATGCTTCTGCTCACCAAATCCCGGACGGATCTGGTCCTTGCGGTTTTGTCGCTCGTCTTTCTGGGCGTTGTCCATACGCTGGAGCGTCATGAAAATATGCGGCGGCTTTTTGCGGGTCGCCCCCTGTGGGCGCGTTTTGCCTTTTACTATGTTCTCGTGGCGGGCATCCTGCTTCTCAGCCCGCCGAATGCGGCCAACTTTATTTATTTCCAGTTTTAGGCGGCGATGAAAAAGTACGCACTGAAATACTGCCTCTTTCTGCTTCCCTTCGCGGCGGCGGTCGCCCTCGAACTGTTTGTGCTGCCCAGCGACTTTTTCACCTTCCGGGCCTGGGAAACGCTGGTCGTGAAGCATCCGTTCGGCGGCCTCCTCAAAGGGCCTTTTTATCCCAACATGACGCTTGTCAAAACGGAGACGGGCGGAGATCTCAAGCCGTCTTCCGCCTGCGCGGAAAAGAAAAAAGACGTATTGTGGCAAACGGACGCCTACGGGTACCGCAAGGCGCCGTCGCCGGTCCGGCGCTATCCGGTCATTGTCGTGGGCGACTCCAACGCGGCCGGCGGCGGCCTCTCACAGGAGGAAATGTTTTCCGAAGTCCTGGAAAAGCGCCTCGGCCTGAGCGTCTACCCGCTGGCGCCGGACAGTATCAAATACATCTTTAAACACGGTCTTTTAAAGGAAACAAAGCCGGATGTGATCATTTTGGAAAATATCGAACGCGGCATCCTCACGGGTAATTTCACGATCCGCCCCGGCACTTCTTTCCAGGAGATGTCCCGCGCAGAGCGTCTGTTGTGGAAAATCCGTCTTCATCCGGTCGTCCAGCGCGCGGCGGTGACGCTCGACCGCGCCCTCAAAGCCAA
>JALHJD010000458.1 GCA_022837185.1 Desulfobacteraceae bacterium | reverse complement strand
GCCTTGCCTCTTCCAGAATCTTTCCCGCGCCGCTGTCGATCATGATCCCCGTACCCTGACGGCCGAATCAGCGCGATCACGCTTTTTTTCTGATGCCCGCGTATCGCACCAGCGCGTGCATGGCGCGGGCCGCTTCTTCCGGCGTATCGCAGACCGGAATGCCCGCCCCCCGCAGGATCTCGATGACCATGTCGTAGGCCACCTTGCGAAACCGCGTCGTGATGATGGGCTTGCCGTATTTCGCGGGCAGAGATGCGAAATAATCCGCGCCGTCAATGGCCTTCCGGGTCATGTCGAGCAGCGGCCTGGGCAGGCCGGAAAAACCGAACATGTCGCTCCAGGCCGCGGGATTGATCGGAACGTTGGAGATCACGCCGTCGATGTAATCGCAGCGCAACAGCTTTTCCACAACCGCCGCTTCTTCCAGGCCGGTGCGGGAGCTTCCCGCAAAATCCACGGGATTGTTCGGTCGGGGCGCGTGCGGCGGCAGGCCTTCCATCAGGCTCCGGACCGTGTCGGCGTCCAGTTCGGGCACTTCCAGCCCCAGCGCGGCGCAGGCATCGGCCGTCACCACGCCCTGTCCGCCGCTTCCCAGAATGGCAACCCGCCGGCCGGGAGGAAGAGGCTGGCTGGCCAGGACCTCCGCCACATCGAAAGCGTGCAGCGTTTCTTGTACGCGAATCAGGCCCGCCTGCCGGCAGGCCGCGTCAAAGATCTCGTCGGAGCCGGCCAGAGAGGCTGTATGCGACTGCGTGGCCTTGCTCCCCGCCGCCGTGCGGCCGGCCTTGTAAATGATGATGGGTTTTTTCTTCACCACCTCCCGGGCCAGATTCATAAACCGCTCGCCGTCCTTGAACCCTTCGATGTAAAACACCAGAACCTTCGTCTCTTCATCGGAAGCCAGGTATTCCAGGTAATCCGCCGCCGTCAGATCCGCCTGATTGCCGATGCTGATGAACTTGCTCAAGCCGTATCCCTTGGCGCCGGCGATTTCCGAAAGAGAGACGCCGAATGTTCCGCTTTGGGAAACAAAGGCAATGGGACCCGCCAGGGGCGCCTTATCGAAAGACAGGCAGAGCAGACCCGCCCGGCTCCAGATGCCCATGCAGTTGGGTCCCACGAAACGGATGCCCCCTTTCCGGGCGGCCCCGACCACTTTATCCTCCAGGATTTTTCCTTCCGGTCCGATCTCGGCAAATCCGGCGGTGATCAGAACGACGCCCCGAACGCCCTTTTCCGCGCACTCCTTCATGACGCCCG
>JALHJD010000121.1 GCA_022837185.1 Desulfobacteraceae bacterium | reverse complement strand
CCCCAACGAGCTGATCCCGAAGAAAACGAGGATGGTCAAGATAACTCCGCTCCCCAGTCTTTGCCATCGTTTCCCTGGCTGCATCATTCATGTCCTCCGCACGTGAGGTTATGGCAGGCTCTGTTTTTCAGGGCGGTAAACGTCCCGTTCCGTCCTGACGACCGCCGTTCCGTACAACAATTATATTCCTTTCGGCGGCGAAAATCCACGCATACCCTTTCATCCATGTGATCCCTCCCCGTGTTTAGATTTATGCAAAGTTCACGCCAATCACAATGTCGACAAAATTCCACCCGGGAGGAAAACAATGTAACATGCTGTAATCATGAATGATTCTCATTCTTGACGTCTGCTCCGTGGTGTATACATTATAGATAGGAGAAAGAACAGGTTAAATAATGGAGTCATGGGCTCACAACCAACGGAGGTGCGCTATGACGGAGACCAAGGAGAAAAAAGAACTGGTCGTGAAGGAAAGGATGCAGCCTGAGACCTATTTTGACGTGATGGACGATTACTTCAACAGGTTGATGCGCCATCCGTTCTCGCTTCTGACCCCTTCCTTCCTCTTCAGGGACTTTCCGGAGACGGAAGAACTGTCACCTTCGGTCGACATCTTTGAGGAGGGTGAGCACCTTGTTCTCAAGGCGGAACTCCCCGGCATCACAAAGGAAGACCTGAACGTGACCATCACCGAAAACAGGATCACCCTGTCCGGTGAGAAAAAGCAGGAAGAACGGATCGAGAAGGAAAACTATCACTGGTGCGAACGGAGCTACGGATCCTTCAGCAGGAGCTTCCGGCTGCCTGACAACGTAAATCCCGACGCGGCTGAAGCCTCGTTCAAGGATGGAGTCCTGGAGATCAGGATCCCGAAGACCGAGGATACCAAACAGAAAAAGATTACCGTCAAATGAACTGAACGGTAACAGTGATCCGGGTGCCCACCGGGTACCCGGTTTTTTTATGGGTCCCCATGAAGTTCCGAAGCGACTCAGCGGGGATGGTATTCCAGGGAAGTCCGTCCCAGGCCGCATCAACACCCGGGCCGTGCACCCTAGCCGCCTTGCAGGGCATCATTTTGCGTCCTGTCCATTGCCCCTTCCCGCCCCTGCCATCCCTGCCATGTCAATCCTCTGTTCCGCCTTCACCTTTCCGGTCTGAGCCGCCCAAGCCTTTCAGGAGATCGGCGAAAGGCGTATGGGTGGACAGGGGCGTTTTTTCACGGTCCGTATCTCGCGTCGGCAGCCACTGCGCGTCCATGTGCCGGGAGTGCTCGTTGTCGTGGCAGTAGATGCACAGCAGCTCCCAGTTGCTCCCGTCCGGCGGGTTGTTGGCGGAATTGTGATCCTTGTGATGAACCGTCAGTTCCCGCAGATTCTTGCCGGAAAAATCGCGGCCGCACTTGGTGCAGACCCACGGCAGGATCTTCAGGGCCTGATTCCGATAATCTATTTTTTTCATGTTTTGGTCCCCTTGGCGATTAACGCTGCCGTGATCCGACAACTTCCCGGCTCCTGGCCTGCCAGGGCCATCTACCGTTCAGCTCCACTTCCAGGGCAAAGCTCAGGAACGTACGGATAAGAACGACAACGGCCAATACGCCGACCGACTTGAAGGTCAGGTCGACCGCAACCGTATGAATAATGTCCGCCGCGATGAGCAATTCCAGGCCGAGCAGGATGCCCCGGCCAAGACGCAAACGGAGTTCCTGAAAAATCAGATCTGCCTCTTCCTTTCTGAACAGACGGATGACGGCTTGGAACAAGGCGTTCAGGGCGATCAGGGTAATAATGCCGATCCCAAGCGCCTCAACCATAACCGCACAGAACTCTGCTGCCGGTTTTATGGCGTCAAACACATTCCCTCCCCTGGATGCTTATTTGCGCGAACTGGCCGTCGGATCGGGCAACAGGCCGAATCCCAAAAGAATAGATGCGGGGCCTCCGCTTTTCCTGACAGCTCCTTCTTTTCTGTCCCGGTTGGCATGTCACAACCGCAGTTCCATGAAAACGGTATCCGGCAGAGGCGTTGCATAATAGGCGGTGCAGCTGGAAAATCCGAGAGATTCGTAGAGGCGGATTGCAGGCTGCATAAAGGGCAGCGTATCCAGTTTCATTTTCAGATAGCCGATGGCCCGTGCCTCTTCAACAATGCGCTCGGCAAGCAGTTTTCCCAGGCCTTGTCCCCGGAACGGAGGCCGGACATAGAGCCGCTTCATCTCACAGACGCCGGAATCCAGGGGCCGCAGGGCTACGCACCCGGCCGCCTCGCCGCCCGCCAGGGCCAGGAGCAGCCGTCCGCGAGGCGGTACGTATGGTCCCGGCAATGAAGCCAGTTCCGCGGCAAATCCCTGAAAAGACAGATCCAGACCGATCCAGGCCGCGTATTCTTCGAACAATGTGCGGGCAAGGGGTGTCCGATGGGGGCCGATGACCTGGGAAATTCTCATTGCCCGGGCAGCCTCCCGGAGATCGACCCGGCTGCAGTACGCAATGCAGGCATGTCAGTCTTCACCCAGCTTGCGCAAATACTGTTCCAGGACAACCGCATTGTTATGCTGTTCATCTCTGGCCGAATAGACCAGCGTAACTAACTCCTTGCCGGCCCGCTTTGCCAGGGGGCGAAGGGCTTCCCGGTGCTTTTCCAGTTCGGCCAGGTACCGTGTGCGGAATTCCTCCCAGCGGGATGCATCCTCATGAAACCATCGGCGGAGTTCATCGGAGGGAGCAACGGATTTCATCCAGTCGTCCAGGCGGGCATCCGCCTTGGCAAGACCGCGGGGCCACAATCGATCCACCAGGACCCGGTACCCGTCATCCGGTGAAGGTTTCACCATCTGTGTCCTCCTTGTCCAGAAAAAACTCGCCCCCGAAAGAATGCATAAAAAAGTGCTGCTTCGTTCTGTTGTTCATTCATCAATCGAGCCGGTTGCTCAAAAGAGTATGATCATCACCAATTAAAAGCAAATTCTTTGCCAAATTTCAGGAAAAATATTGTCTTTTCGAATGGCGGTGAGCATGTCCCGGGGAAGCACGGCACGGTTCCGTTACGCCGTCCTGACTGGATTTTTCCGGTAGGCGCTGCTCTGTGCTCCATTGACAAAGATGGTTTCGAGATAGGAAAGCTTCCGGGGCAACTGCCGGACCATCCCCCTGGCAACGAGGAAAGTGGCTCTGCGGCCCACCGTCAGCGCCCCCAACCGGTCCATGCCGAAGAAGCGGGCGCCGTTTGCCGATGCGCTGCGAATGGCCTCTTCCAGCGTATAACCGGCCCTGATGAACAGTTTCATCTCCTCGACCATGGATTCACCATGGAGGATGCCGACACTGCCGGCGCCCGTCCCTATCGCCGTTGTCACGCCAAGTTTTCGGGCGGCCCCCAGCAGCCCCAGTTGTTCGGCGAGCATCTTTTTCCAAAAAGCCTCGGCGCTCGGGTCCGCCTTTCCCGGGGCCGCATAGCGCTGGGAGAAGCGGCAGGCCACGTCGCCGCCCCCGCAGGCGCCGTCATGGGCGTTTTTGGACCGCAGCAGACCGGGAAACCACAGAACGCCCATTTCCGCCATTGCCCGGAGATTCGCCTCGCCCATGCCGTAGCCCTGCTCGATGGCGCCGCAGCCGGCCGCCAGTGCCTCCGCCACCCGCTCCCGGCCATTGGCCACCACCACCGTTTTTTTTCCGTCCCGGCGATGTAGAAGACGGCACAGGTCTTCCCGGGAAAAGCCTGGCGAGGGCGTTCCATCCTCTTCAATATTTCGGGAATAACATATCCTAAGGAAATCCGCGCCGCCTCCTTTATCCTGCCCGATCTGCCGGGGATCAATCGAAGTCCGAATGTCGATCAGGCCCTCCTGCCCCGTCTTCTCCCGGTAGCGTTGCACCACGCCGGTCCGGTCGCCGCTGTCGGCCACTCCCAGGACTCCATGGGCATGGCAGTAGCCGATATGACGCTCCACCAGGGCGGCTTTTTCCGCCTGGCCGGCTTCGTCCGCCGCCGCCCGCACCCTTTTGTCAACAGACGGCGACCGGGACAGGGAGACGCTGCAGTCCACCAGTGCCGGCACAATGGTGCCGTAGGAGAAATCATCCATCGGCCCGCTGTTGCGGGGCAGGTCGGCCGCCCTGCCAATGGCGGTAATCGTGCCGTCCTGCACGGCCAGAAAAACATTGCGGCGCACTTCTGCCCCGCTGCCGTCGATAAGGTTGCCTGCCAGAATAAACCGTGTTTCATTCATGGATGTTCCGTTTCTCGATGATCGACGCCACTCCCAAATAGAGCAAAAAACGTACCGGTAATTGCCGCATCAATCCCCTGCCCCACCGTCATTTTCCCATCTTTCTGATTTCCTCGCGGCGAAAACAGCCGACCACATGGTCATTCACCATGCCGACCGCCTGCATGAACGCGTAACAGATTGTTGAACCGACAAAGTTGAACCCTCTTTTCTTCAACTCCGCGCTCATCAGATTCGACTGCTCGGTCCGGGCCGGCAGGTCTGCCAGGGAGCGCCAGGCGTTCTGCCTGGGGGTGTGCTCCACAAAACGCCAGATGAAAGCGTCGAATGATCCGTATTCCCGCCGGATATTCAGCACCTCCCGCGCGTTCCTGACCGCTGATTCAACCTTGAGCCGGTTGCGCACAATGCCGGGATCGGCCAGCAGTCGCTTGATGTCGTCATCCGTATAGGCGGCGATTTTCTCCACGTCGAAGGAGTCAAACGCGCTCCGGTAGTGCTCGCGTTTTCCCAGGATCGTGCGCCAGCTCAGACCGGCCTGGGCCCCCTCGAGAACGAGCATCTCGAAAAGGTGCCGGTCGTCGTGGGACGGCACGCCCCACTCATTATCGTGGTAGTGGATGTACAGCGGGTCATTCCCGCACCATTCGCATCTGTTTTTCATATCGTTGCCTGTCTGCATGACCTGGATCTTTCCATGTGGCACTATCCTGGCCTCCGATGGCACCTTCGCCGATATCCGTCATTAAAACGGGAGACGGGGATGCCGCTCTTCAGCAAAGCTCAGGCTGCCGGCGCTTTCATTTCATCTGGTCAGCAGGGTTATGGCCAATTTTACGGCCCTGATCCTGGCATGACAGGGTTGCTTCCGGTTTTCGGGAAGGATGCGCAGCAGCAGGCGGCATCGCCAGTATTCCATTCTGAATGCCTGCCTGAGCAGAAAGGATGATGCCGGCAAGGAACGTGCGGATTTCTGCGATCCGCTCTCGAGCACCCGGTGAAGTTCATCAAGGGGGCCCAGTCTGGCCCGCGCTTTCCTGAGTTGCTCCTGTTGCGCGTCGATTTCCCTGCGGAAATACCTGCATATGTTCTCTACCGCAACTTTCCCGGGGTCAAGGGGTTGCGGCGGAGACTGGAGAGCATCGCGAAGCCAGGCGAGAGATCTTTCCTTTTCCGCGGCAAGAATCGTGTTCACCCTTTCGTAATCAATGGGATCGGCCGCCAGGGCGGTGAAATCAGTCCGGTCGTCGGAATAAACCAGCCGGTTTTCAAGCTGCAATGTCCCCAGCAGTGTTTCAAACCGGCCGTTCAGGGGCCCATGACGATTGACGATCGTGATGAAATCGGTGTTCAGGATTATGGCAAAACAGGTGGCATGAAAAGAGTCGGAAATGACCAGAGCGGCATTATCGATGGCCGCGAGCCAGTTTTCTATCGAATCCCCGGACACGATCTCCATGGGATGTTCCTTGCGCTCCTGTTCCGGCAGGTTGGCATTGGGGAAATTTATTGTTGGCAGGGCCAAGTCACGTACCGCTCGTTCATATGCCTGAATTTTCTTTTCATCGGTGCTGAGCATGTTGGAGAAAATATAGGGGCCGTTGGGCTTCATATCGGCCCCTTCCGCATGGATTCGGCGATATTCCTCCGGTTCGAGCAGAAATACGGGGTCCAGCACGCGCGCGGCGTCCCTGCCGAATTCCTCCTTCATCAGCTTAATTCCGGATTCTTCCCGCACGGACACGGCATCGAGACGATTGCATGCATAATGGCAATAATGCCTCAGCAGCGGATCATCCATGTTGAATCTCGGCCGGCCGAAGGAACAGGCATAGGCGATTTTCTTTTTATCGGGGGCGGCAAAATCGAGAAAGAAGAATGGCTGGTGCCTGCCGACAAGCAGAGGGTTCCAGACGGTGTCCGAACCGACCAGGAACATCCGGCAATGGTCATTCATTCTGGCGAAACCGGATTGAATGTCGCTCACATTGCTGTGTTTGCGGGTAAACCTCGCCGCCATTGTATTTATGTCGGCAAACCGGGGGGACCACAGTTCTTCCGGCTTGTTGAGATGGACGGCCGAGTAGCCCAATTTCTCCACCACCCGATACATGGCGTGGGAAGTCAGGACAGACCCATAATTCAATCCATACCAGAAACCGACGATGCCGATATCATATTTGCCGTCCATGGCGGCGCTGAGGGCGCTTGAGAAAGGAACCCCCTCCCGGAGCATGGCAAGGAAACGGCTGCGGCCCTCCGGCAGTTTCAAAGAACCTTTGACGTGGCCGTTGTCCCCGATATATTCAAGTGGGACGGGCTCAAAAAGCCTCGCCTTGCTCTTGACGGCAGCCGCTGCTTCCTTTTTTGCATGGTTGTTGACAAGCAGAAGGGATGTTCCCCGGTTGTCGTTCAAGGCCGGATTGAATTTCCCAATCCCCCACCAGTCCCCGATGGTAAAATCGCCCTGGCGCGGAAAATGGGAGAACTGACAGGATTCGCACGATTGGCGCGCATACAGGGCGCGATGAAAACCCTTGATATACTCATCGGTGACCTGTTTTTTCCCGTTCACGGTTATGCTGCTTTTCGTGCAGGTCCAGCCGTTGACCGCCTTGTCGCGGAAATTGACGGCGTCAGGTTTTTTCTCCGGAAACCGCTCCTGCAGATATTTTCCCCAGGTCCCGGGGGAGGCTATGCAATGGCAGAATATATCGACAGTGAGGAGATTGTCCGGTTTCCTTCCCAGGAAGCCTGCAAGACCGGCAACCTGGCAGGGGCATCCGGAAAAAAGAACCATTCTGCCATGTTCCAGCAGGTTTTTGATCTGCCGATACATATCTCCGGTGTCGCTTTGCAGGTATTTTGAGCCTCGCAGTTGCGCCAGGCCGTCAATCGTGTCGACCAACACATGGCGGACACGCCACTCATCATCAAAGGCCGCCCCGCAAACATACCCTCCCTGATCGATCACAAACTCGGCCAACAGGGTGAAAGCTCCGCCGGAAGAACTCTGACTGCGAATTGCATCACTTGCCCAGACCGCATAACATTCGGGGGATTTGAGGTTGTCCTGAACAGGCTTGAGAGCCGGGCAGCTGAGGGTGCAGAGACCGCAATTCGAACAGAGGGCGGGTTCAATCCGCGGATATTTGAAACCATCCGCATCCGCCTCCATCCCCAGAGCACCGGTCGGGCATGCATTGAAGCAGGCCCCGCAGCCGGTGCATCTGTCGCGGGAAAGGAGGTGAGCCGTGCGATCCTGAAAAACAGGCCGGTTTTGTGCTGGGGCAGGATTCAATCTTCCGTTCCTTTTTTTATTTACTTACCCTGACAAGACTGGAGAATCAAACCTTTATTCCCGGCACCCGCCGGCTTGTCAAGGTGAAAGCGCTGCATCAATCACCCAAAAGCCCTCCGGTTCCCTCCCAAGGCCTTTATCGGAGGCAGGGGAATCGCTCCGGTTCTTTGCTGGCCCCCCTGAGGGAAAGAAAGCACCTTTTTCATGCCGCTGCAATTCACTGACAAACTGAATCGCAACTTGACATGGTCTCTGACTTGCAGGTAAATGACTGTCGCATGGTCTTTGACTGCACCGAAACGGAATGGCCGGGAAAAAATATTGAAAAGCGGCACGAAGACATCGTGAACATCATTGAAGCGCGACAGATAGTCAAGCGGTTCGGGCAGTTCACCGCGGTGGACGGGGTGAACCTTGCCGTGGAACCCGGCGAGTTCTTCGCCCTGCTCGGTCCGAACGGCGCGGGCAAGACCTCGACCATCCGGATGATCTACGGCTTCTCCCCCCTGGACGGCGGCCGGTTGGATGTCTTCGGCATGGACATCACCTCCGACTGGCGGAAAATCCGTTCGCGCCTGGGCGTCTGCCAGCAGGAAAACACCCTGGATCCCGACCTGACCGTGGGGCAGAATCTCCTGCTCTACTCCCGCTATTTTGAAATGGAGAAGGTCATCGCCCGCCGGCGCGCCGAGGAACTGCTTGATTTCTTCGCCCTGACCGGCAAGCGCCATGCCAAGGTAAGGGAACTGTCCGGAGGGCTGGCCCGGCGCCTGCAACTGGCCCGGGCGCTGATGGCCGAACCGGAGCTGCTCATACTCGACGAACCGACCACCGGACTGGACCCCCAGTCAAGGCACCAGGTCTGGGACCGGCTCCTGGCCCTCAGGAAGCGCGGCCTGACCATGGTGCTCACCACCCATTACATGGATGAGGCCGAAAATCTGTGCAACCGGCTGGCCATCATGGATCACGGCAGGGTCATCGCCGAGGGGCGGCCCCGCGACCTGATCACCGAGCACGCGGCCGAAAGCGTCATCGAGATCGACGGGCCCGGCAATGACCTCAGGAAGTATGTACGGGAGCATGATGTCGAGCATGATGACCTGGGAGAGCGGCTCATTATTTATACCGAACCACGCGGGGAACTGGAAAGCCTGATCCGCGATCGGTTCTGCGCCGAGTCCTGCCGCTTCCGGGCCGGCAACCTGGAGGACGTCTTTCTGCGGCTGACGGGAAGGGAGCTGCGCGAATGAACCGGGTCAATCTCAGAGACATATCCCTGCGCTTCCGCCACGTCTGGTTCAGAAACCTGATCACCTACCGCCGTATCTGGAAGGTCAATTTCATCGTGCCGCTGCTCGAACCCGGGTTTTACATCCTGGCTTTCGGGCTCGGTTTTTCAGGACTCATCGGCGGGGTGAGCTACGCCGGCCTGCAGCTCGAATACACTGCGTTCATGGCCCCCGCCCTGGTGGCCACCGCCTGCATGTGGAACGCCTTTTTCGAGACGACCTACACCTCGTTTGTGCGGATGTACTACCAGAACACCTTTAACGGTATTCTGGCCACGCCGGTGAGCGTCGAGGAAATCATCGTCGCCGAGATCGTCTGGGCCGCCTCCAAAGCCATGGCCGCGGTGGCGGTCATGCTCGCGGTGCTCATCCCCCTCGGCTTCGCGAATTTCCCGGGCGCCCTGCTCTGCATCCCGCTCGCCTTCCTGGGGGGACTGGCCTTCGCCGCCATCGGCATGTTCTTCACCGGCATTATCCCGACCATCGACATGTTCAACCTGCCGATCTTCCTGTTCATCACCCCCATGTTCCTTTTTTCCGGCACCTTTTTCCCGGTGTCGGGGATCCCGGAATGGGCCGGCGTCTTCTCCCTCGTCTTCCCCCTCTACCACCTGGTGGAATTGACCCGCTTCCTCTGCATCGGCGCCATGGAATCCAATCCCCTCTTCAATGCCGCCTACCTGCTGCTCTTCACCATGGTTTTCGGCTACCTGTCCCTGGGAGCCATGAAGCGGCGGCTCATCAAGTAGCAGGGGTTGACGATCCCTCCAGGAACGTGTCGGAATGACATACGAAAGCATCACCATCAAGGACCCCAATCCGATCAAACGCTGGTTGCAGAAACGAAGATTTGCCGACGCCATGCGCGCCTGGAAAAATCCGCCCCCCGACGGGTTGCTGCACGTCCTCGACTTTGGAGGAGGAGATGGGGAACTGCTCAGACACATCGCGGTCCTGCCGTCAATCCGCGCCACCATTTACGAACCCTCACCGGCGCTGATGGCCGAAGCGAGACGAAAACTTTCCGACAGAGAAGGGATGACGTTCACCGGGAAGGCAGCGGACCTGCTTGATGACACCTATGATTACGTCTTCTGCCTGGAAGTCTTCGAACACCTGCCTGAGAGGGAAACGGTTCAGGCGCTGGCCGAGATACACAGGCTGCTGAAGCCGGGCGGCCTGGCTGTGGTCGGCGTCCCCATAGAAATTTATCTGCCGGCACTGTTCAAAGGGTTATTCCGGCTGACCCGGCGGCCCGGAGATTTCGATGCAACAGTAAAAAATGTGTTTGCCGCAACCCTTGGGCACCCGCCGCCAAACCGGCCCACTGCGGAAATCACGCCGGGCTGCAATTATTATTTTCATCATCTCGGCTTCGATTTTCGATTCCTGCAGCGAAAGATCAGCACGACGTTCATGATCAGAAAAAGATGGTTCAGCCCTTTTCCGCTTCTGGGACAAATGTTGAATGCAGAAGTCTATTATCTGCTCCAGAAGGCCCGATAAGGTAAAAGTCAAAACAGGAGGTGCCGAAAGATCCTCCTGCGAAATGACATGAGGACAGCTTGCGTGATTATTATTGTATAATATATTGAAATTAATAAATTTCATAGCGTCTTGACATTGTTTTGTATCCAGCAGAACTGAACCGATGTGAACGCCATGGAGCTCATTGCCACTGAGTATCCCGGTCCATGTTTTATATTGTTTATTTTCCGTTGTTGATGATTGCCGGCAGGAACATGGGCCAGGGAGAGGCTTGAATGATCGCCAGTGTGCCGGCAGCCTTGTCTTCACTGCTGTAGTTAGGGTCATCAACCCAGGCTTCGAAAGCGTATTCCCCGATCCCCGCCGGGGCATCGGCCAGGCCGTCATAGGTTATGATCACCTCGAGTCCCGGGGGATCGGTCGTCACTTCAATACGTTGCGGGGTGCCGTCATATTTTCTGGTCACCACTCCATCGACCAGTCCGTCAACCAGTATCAGGGCATGCCCCTCATTGACCATGAAGGCGCGGTCCACGGGCGAAGCCGGGTAATAATTGTTGTCCCCTGCCTGGCTGGCCGTGACCGTGACCTCGCCAAGGCCGGTGACCCGCAACGCGTTGCCCGGCAGCAGGATTGCCGGTCCGGAGGTGACGGCGAACACAACCGCCAGCCCGGAAGAAGCAGTCGCCGTCAGCTGGACGTCACCGGTTCCATATTCCGCGTCGGGCGGCTGGGCAAAGATTATGGACTGATCCGCCTTCATGACTGTTATGAATACCTGAGCGGTTGCCGGGTTGTAGTTTGTGCCGTCGTCGGGGGTGAAAGCGGCGCCCAGGGTCTGGTTGCCGCCCGCGTCCAGGATGGTGCCGGCGGG
>JALHJD010000457.1 GCA_022837185.1 Desulfobacteraceae bacterium | reverse complement strand
ACTAGGAAGCAGTGAGAGGCCGTTTGAGAGGTATCTTTACCCCCATCCCCGGCCCTTCCCCCGCAAGCGAGGGAAGGGAGAAAGCACTGCTCTTGAAGTCCCTCCCCGCCTGCGGGGAGGGATTTAGGGTGGGGTTGCAGACCTTTTCAAACGGTTTCTGAGGAAGGAGAGGGCAGTGCGCGCCTGTGGATAACCTGTCAATAACTGCCTGGAAGGGGCGCGCAGATGGAGTCCGGCGTCGTGTGACGCAACAGGCCGGCGGTCAGGCAGAGCGCCCGGCAGCCGGCCTGTCAATAACCGGTCAATAACGTGGTGGATAACCTGTTCAGGCGGTCACATCCCCTGTGCACAGGCTGACGATGACCTGTTCACAACTTGGGCAGCACAATGGTCTGCTGGCCCTGGTATTTGCCCTTCTTATCGGCGTAGGAAATCTCGCATTCTTCGTCTGCCTCGAAGAAGAGCACCTGGGCGATGCCCTCGTTGGCGTACACTTTGGCGGGCAGCGGTGTGGTGTTGCTGATTTCCAGCGTGACGAAGCCCTCCCAGCCGGGTTCGAAGGGAGTCACATTCACTATCAAGCCGCAATTCCGCACGAAGACGCCGGCTTCCAATGCGAAATTCCCCGCCTCCGGCACTGTCAGGCAATACACGTCATGGTCGCCCGGCAGTTCTTTGATGCTCTGGACTTTGTGGTTGACGCTTTCTCGACGATTGCCCCTGAATTCCGCAATCAGGTCAGGAAACCGGCGAAATACAGCCCGGTCGCAGTTCAGCAGCCGGGCGGCGCCCCGCACCGATCCGGCCTGGTCGAGCGCGGCGCGCACAACATCAGCGGAGATCTCGTCACGCAGCCGGATTCCACGAGCGATCTCGCGCTGGCGCTCGCGGCGAGTGCCGTCATCGCGCGCCCAGGCTTCCCTGGAAAGCTGGCTGCGAAGCTCACGAACGGCGTCGTCATCATAATAGGTTTTTAGGGCGGCGCTCTGTCGGGCGCGGCGCTCATCAGTCCAGCTTTGCAGGCGCTGTTCGATCAATGCGGCGCGGATTTCGGTGTAGGCCGGGTCGTGCCAGAAACGCTGGGCCTGCTCACTCTGTGCCTGAGAAATGCGCGCTCGCCATTCCGGGTCCTGGCCCAGGCGTTCGAAGGCGCTGCGGATGGCGCGGCTGTGCTCCTCAGGGTCGAAGTCTTCCCCGTAAGTGCTGGCGTTATGCAGTTGGATGTGCTCGCTGGCTGGCATCCGTGTCAGATTCCAGGGCATGT
>JALHJD010000120.1 GCA_022837185.1 Desulfobacteraceae bacterium | reverse complement strand
CGCGGCCGAGATCAACCCTGCCAGGGCCCACAGGCCGATGGCAGCCGCCACGCCAAAGATCACCAGCACAAGCCATTCCATATCCTCTCCCTGCCCTCCAATGACAACGAATCCGCTCCCTGTTTTTCACTTCAGGGCGGAGCAGATTGCCGATCCCAGGTCAAATGCTCTCCGGCAGTCCCGCGGGAAGACCTCCCGGCGGCGCTTTTCTTTTGCCGCCGGGTCGAACCTGTCCGCCACCACCTTGGCATAATCGGCAAACTGACAGGTATCGTAGCTCATCATTGACTGGGCATGCCCGAAAATCAGGCGCATGAAACGTTCATTCCCGGCAAAGAGCCGGTCATACCCCATCAGCCGGGCATTTTCCTCGGGGGAATTCATGGTATAGATCCAGGCGGTATGGATTTTCCGGGGAAACAGGGTTTGCGGCGGATCAGCATAGACCAGTGAGGGGAAGAGGAGGCGCTCAAGGAAGGAACGCATCTCGCCGGAGACGTCGCCGAAATAGATCGGCGAGCCCAGGATGAGCGCGTCGGCTTCCCGTATTTCGGCATAGATCGGGGTCAGGTCGTCCTGGACCGCGCATTTCCCGTAGCTTTCGCCGTTCCTCATCTTGCAGGAAAAACAGCTGATGCACCCCTTGAAATCAAGATCATAGAGGTGGACCAGCCTGGTTTCCGCACCCTGTGCCGCGGCGCCTTCCAGCGCATTTCCCAGCAGCGTGGCCGTGTTCCATTTTTTCCTGGGGCTGCCGTTGACCGCCATGATCTTCATCGCTGACCCTCCTGTCGTGCTTTCGTCTTGTCCGTTACCATCAGTTGTACTAATATCATCTCTATTCCGTCTAGTATGCAAATATTTTACCGCGCCGGATGCACAAACATCATTTTTTGGCGTAGAGGCAGGTGAGCCATTCTTCCCGCCGCACCCTTCCCGCTGAGGGGCGGGTTCAATTTCCGCGTAAAAAATACCAATCTCCCGCCCTTTGAAACAGGGTTCTTCCGTGAAAAATGGAGTCCGGGTGGAAACGGGGGGGGGGAAGGATAACGGATTGCATTCTGCCGCAATATGATGAGTCCGGAAAAAAGAAAAATAATCGGGTCACGCCTGATCGTATGGAGCACGGCAGCGTTTCTCCTGCTCGGCGCACTCACGGCCGTGCACGCCTGGAATCTGAACCAGACGCTGAGAGAGAAGTTCGACGGGCGGCGCTGGGCCATACCGGCGCGGGTTTACGCCCGGCCGCTGGAAGTATATCCCGGCTTGCGCCTGGGGGCCGGCCAATTTGAAATGGAGTTGCAACTGGCAGGGTACAGACAGGACGACCAGGTCTCCACCCCGGGCAGTTATGCGGCCCGGGAAGACGGTTTCAGGGTCCGGACACGGGAATTCGATTTCGGCGACGGCGGCAGTCCTTCGGCGCGGTTGTTCATAGCATTTTCCCGCGACACGGTTGCCGCCGTCCAGGATGAGATCACCGGCAAGGCTGTTGATCTGGCGCGGATCGACCCGGCCCTGATCGGCAGCTTTCTTCCCCGGGAAAACGAGGACCGGGTGCTCCTCAAGAGGGAGGATCTGCCGGAGGCACTGGTCAAAACCCTGGTGGCTGTCGAGGACCGTAATTTTTTCACCCATCATGGTCTGGACCCCCGGGGAATCGTTCGGGCGATGTGGGTCAACATCCGCGCGGGATCGGCGGAGCAGGGCGGCAGCACCCTCACCCAGCAGCTCGTCAAGAATTTTTTCCTGACCAGCGAGCGGACCCTGCGGCGCAAGTTCAATGAAGCCATCATGGCCCTGCTGCTGGACTGGCAGTATGATAAGGACGAGATCCTGACCGCCTACGTCAACGAAATATTTCTGGGCCAGGAGGGCAGCCGGGCCATTCACGGCTTCGGTCTGGCCAGTCGGTTCTATTTTCAGCGCGGCATCGAGCATCTCGAACCTCATCACATCGCCCTGCTTGTCGGCATGGTCAAGGGCCCCTCGTACTATAATCCGCGCCGGCACCCGGAAAGATGCCAGGAGCGCCGGCAGAACATTCTGCGGATAATGGTGGAGGCAGGGATCATCGACAGCGAGGCGTTTCGTGCCGCCGTCAATGCCCCTCTGCTGGATGCGCCCACGAATCCCGGAGGGTTCAACCGCTTCCCGGAATTTCTGGCCCTGGTGCGCCGCCAGCTGCAGCGCGATTACCGGGAGGAGGACCTGACCTCCACCGGCCTGCAAATCTTCACCACCCTTGACCCCCAGGTCCAGTGGGCGGCGGAAAAGAACCTTTCGGAAACCCTTGCCGAACTGGAGCAGAAGAAAAAATTGGCGGGACTGCAAGGGGCTGTTGTGGTGACCAACCGCAGCAACGGGGAGCTGGAGGCGGTTGTCGGCGGCCGTTCTCCCGGGAGCGGCGGTTTCAACAGGGCGCTGGACGCCCACCGCCCCGTCGGCTCCCTGGTCAAGCCGGCGGTCTACCTGGCAGCGCTGGAAAACGGCTATACCCTGGCCCACAAGGTTGACGACGCGTCGCTGAGTTGGGAAAATCAGGACGGTTCCCCATGGCGGCCCGGCAATTTTGACGGCAGGGAACACGGCAGCGTCACCCTGTACGAAGCACTGGTCTACTCGTATAATCTTGCCACCATCCATCTCGGCACGGCCACCGGCATTGACAAGGTCATAGAGGCGCTGGAGCGGCTCGGATGCGAGAAGGTGATCGAACCCTATCCTTCCCTGTTCATCGGCGCCCTGTCCCTGTCGCCCCTGGAGGTGGCCCAGACATACCAGACCCTGGCGGGCGAAGGGTTTTATACGCCGCTGCGCGCCATTCACCGGGTGCTGGATATGGAGAACAGGCCCGTGCAGAGGTTCCCGCTGTCGATCGAACAGCGGGTCGAGCCTGCCCATGTCTTTCTCCTCAACACGGCTCTGCAGAAAGTAGTCCAGGAGGGGACGGCCGCCTCCCTGTCTGCCTATTTTCCGCCGTCCCACGGTCTGGCGGGCAAAACCGGCACGTCCGACGACGGCCGGGACAGCTGGTTCGCCGGTTTCAGCGGGGACAGACTGGCGGTGGTCTGGGTCGGCCGGGACGACAATGCCCCGGTTAATCTCACAGGTTCGTCCGGTGCGCTGGTCGTCTGGGCAAGAATGATGCACCAGTTGGACGCAGAGCCCCTGCGCCTGATCGAGCCCCCGGGCATCGAATGGCGCCGGGTTGCCGTCGGGCCGGAACGACAGGGGGGGGCAGCGCGGCGTGCCGTCAGTTTGCCGTTTATTGCGGGAACGGCTCCGAACCGGATCGGTGACGGGCCGGGAGCGGCGGTCGACTCCGCACGGGATAGGGTGAAAAATGCGATTGACAGGATCAGGGAATGGTTGCAATGAATAAAGCCATACGATTACCAATGGTTGTGTACCGGAAGGGTATTGTCCGGACCGGTGTGCTGCTCTCCTGCCTGGCACTTATCGCGGCGGGCTTGATGGTCAGCGGCTGCGCTGTTCAGCCCGTTTCCCTCCCGCCCCGGGAAAGCGGGGTGCAGCGGGCAACGTTGTCGCTTCTGGATGAGGCCGAGCAGGCACTGCATGCCGGCAACGCGCTCAAGGCGGAAGGATACCTGGAGCGGGCCGTCCGGATCGAACCGGGGAATCCCCGCGTCTGGCACGTCCTGGCCAGGAGCAAGTTCCAGCAGGGCCAGTATCCCCAGGCAATTCAGATGGCGCGCAAGTCTAACAGCTGTCTGCCGGACCGGGCGACGGAGAGGAGCAACTGGCTGCTGATGGAACAGGCCCATCGGGCCATGGGCGACACCGATAAGGCGACAAACGCGCACGACAGGGCGTCTGACTGATCCATTGCACGGCCTGTCGGAAATGTTCGCCCGCCAGCGTCACTTTTCGGTCAACTGCACGCCGCATTTCGGGCAGACATGCAGCTTCCTCCAGGAGGAGAAAAAACCGGGCACCAGGGATGCGTTGCATTGCGGACAACGGAAAACGGCATACATCGCCATGACGATGCCGATCAGGCAGGCAATCAGCAGGAATTCAACCGGGCTCAATTCGTTGCCGCCTGGATGCGGGACAAACCGAAAAGCAAATATCAGCCCGAATAAAGCGGCCATCAGGGAGAAGTAGAGGGCTTTCCTCTTTTTGTATTTTTCCTGGATAGTATTCATTATCGCCAACATGGCAGGCAGCCGCGCATGCCGCGTTTACCCCGCAGGCTGGGTTAGCGAGGCGCAACCCGACACAACGCATGGATCGTACCCGGAATTGATAATCAGGTCATTGCCGGCTTGGCGGCCTGGGGTGCATCATTTGCCGGCCTGCCACTGATCCAGGATGTCGGCGACCCTGGCGCGCACCTCTTCGCGGGCTTCTCGCCTGTCGATTCCCTGCAGCAGCAGTTCATCGTAGGGTGTTTCCTGGTGACGAATGTGCGCGGCGACCGCCAGCCGGACGGCGTTTTCGTCCAGTTCCCTGGCCGCGGCGCTGCGACCGACGCGGCCGCTGTATTTGCGGCAGGCATGTTCGGCAATGAGCCGCTCCCGCGCGGCCGGACAGCCGGGGAATAATTCCCGGACCCGGGCCGCGAAACGGGATATGTATTCCTGATCCAGCTCGGCCCTCCGTTCCGCGGCCTGCGCCCGGCGCACGGCCCGCTGCCCCTCGTCGGCCCTGCATTCTTTTTCCGCCCGTTCAATGGCTTCGTTTTCGACCAGCAGTCCCTGCCGCTCGTAGCGTTTCCGGGCTCTGCTCCATTTCAGGACAATCGCGGCAAGCTTTGAATACTTCCGGGAACGACGGGTCAGCGCCATGTCCCCGGACGGCAGAAAGACCAGATGGTCCAGGTCGGCGCAGCTCAGGCACACCGCCTTGCGGTTTCCACCCTGCCCCTGCAAGGTGATCCAGGCTCTTTTGCCCAGGTCTTCCCCGCACTCGTCACACCGCGACTCCCGCGAGGAGATAAAGACGGTGAGCTCTTCAGGTCTGTTTTTGGTATTCCGGTTCATCGCCTCTTTTGATTAAAATGAGATCCAACCCCGATCCAAATCATTTATATTTTCCCCTCATTTGCGATCCGGATTGTTTCTGTTTTTCCGGAAAGGAGATTCGTTCTTTCCCGGCGGCGCTTGATAACTGTTTGTCGAAGCTGAGAATTGTAATTTCCGGTAATTCCGTTTGAATTGTTTTTACAGCCGCCAGGTGCCAAAGGTCGGCTCCTTTCAGAACATACCGTACCGATAATTCTTTGAAGATCTTCCAGTCCGGTTGAACGTTGATTTTCCGAATCACGCTGTTCCCTAATGATTCCAGGACGGAAACATATAAAACATCGGTCAGGACATTTTCGTGATTCATCCGTTGCAAAACTGCATATGTCTCAGCAAAACAAAGGGAAGAGGCCAGGTGAATCCCTTTTCGCTTCTCAATTCGCACCGCTTTTGCACTGTGCTCATCCTCAACGAGAATCGACAGGATGGCCGATGCATCCCAGTAAATAACCATTACCGTCTCGCTCTGTCTTCGAGAAGATATTCCTGAGCCGTTTTCATTTCCTTGACCGGAATCGGCGGGGGAATTGCTGCTTTCTTTTTTTCGGGCTCCAACATTCCTGATTCCTCAAGGTTTTTTATGCGGTCCGGCAAAGAGATTTCATTTGTTCCCAGCGGGACGATTTTTCCAATCGGGCGGCCCCGTTCGGTTAAAATGATTTCCCGGCCCTGTTTGACCAGTCGCAGGTACCTGCTGAGGTGTATTTTCGCTTCGCGAATTCCAACGTGAGTCGGCATGTCTGTACCTTTCGTGGTTTTTATGACTGATTATGCATGTAGTTAGAGTAGTCTTTTGGGGCGGCTTTGTCAAAGGCCCGGGTTTTTCTCAATTGTTTTCGGTTCGCTGTCCCGCTCTTCGATTTTTTGGGAAATTATTCTTCGGGTCAGAGTAAAAATAGAATTTGAACCAATGGATGTCAATGTTTTGATTTGCTTGAATATTTCTGACTTGAACGACTGAGATCAGTATGGCGCGACTCCCGGGAATACGGCCGGCCATACCTGTACTTGTTTACGTGAAGTTGTTGCAGTGGGAGGCGAACTGCTGAAATTAAAAGACGGATCAGGAGGGTGATAATTATGCCGGCGAGGGCGATGACCGTTTTTTTACCTGAACCCTTCTTCCGGCTTTGATACAGGAAATCCGCCGATCCCTGACAATTCCGGAGAAAGTGGACATGTGTTTGCATGATGTCGGGTGTCGCTGCAGCCGGAATGCCCCGCGGACATCGAAGACGTAGGAGCTGTAGGGTGAAGAGCTGATATACGCCGGAGAACGTGAGAGGTGGCCTGCAACTTGCAACAGGAAGCATCCGTATAACAGAAACATTATCATGAGGAAAAGGAATATGAAAGCCAGTGTTGATCAGGATATCTGTATCGGATCGGGCAATTGTGAAGCCACTTGTCCGGAAGTATTCGAAGTGCGGGACGGTAAATCCCATGTCAAGGTGAAGACCGTCCCCGAGAATCACGAGGATAAGGTGCGGGAGGCAGTGGACGGCTGTCCGGTCCAGGCAATTTCGGCAAGCTGATGCCGCTGCCGGAAGAGGCGTGGGGCTCTTTGCTGTAGTGCAGCAGAGGGTGTATCCGTGATCAGTTGATTTTCCGGAGCGTCGGGCTGAAGAAGCAGATGAGAAGGGTGGCGGCTATGCAGGCGAGGGCGATGACCGCCAGGCCGAGCTGCGGGCCGAAGGTTTCGGCCAGTGCCCCTGAAATGACGGCGCCGACCGAGACAAAGCCCCGGTCCAGGCTCATCAGGCTCATGACCCGCCCCTGGAACCGCATCGATGTCTGTTCGAGCAGCAGGGAGATGTTCAGGGAATGGTAGGCTGTGGTCATGCAGCCGGCGATGATCAGGGCAACGGCGGAAAGGAGGAAGGATTGGCTCCGGGAAAGGAGCAGCAGGGCCAGGCCGAAGACCACCAGAAAAACCATCAGGACCAGGCCGCGGCGGCGCAGTTGCCGGATCGAGGCCAGGGTCAGGGAGCCGACAAGGGAGCCGATGCCGACCAGGGCCAGCATCCAGCCGGCGCCGGAACGGCCGACTTCGAGGACGTTCAGGGCCAGCAGCGGCACGAATACCTGCTGGTAGGGCATGCCGATGACGAAAATGACCAGGGCCATGGCCGCCAGGTAGAGCAGACCGCGGTTGGCCGCCATATAGCGGAACCCCTCCAGCAGGTCCTGGTGGATGGAGGTCTTTGCGGGTGTTTTCTGTTCCCCGGCCGGGTCGGGCAGCGGAGCGTCCGCAGTCAGGGTGATCCGGGCCGTGGTCCAGGTGACGTACACGAAGAGCAGGGCGCTGAGCAGGTAGATCTGCCCGTAGTCAAGAAAGATGAGCAGCACACCGGCCAGGCCGGCGCCCAGGACGCGCATGAGGTTCATGGCGGCGGTGTTGAGGGAGACGGCGTTGAGCATGATCTCCATGGGGACGATGCGGGGGATCAGCGACTGCCTGGTGGGCTGGTTGAAGGCCATGGAGCCGCCGGTGACAAAGGCCGTCACAAAGACGTGCCAGACGGCGATTGTCCCGGTGAGCAGGAGGACGGCCAGCAGCAGGTTCATGACCAGGGTGACGGGCTGGCTGACCAGCAGGATCCGCCGCTTGTCGTACCTGTCGGCCACCACCCCGGCAAGCAGGCCGAAGAGGAGCTGGGGCGCCATTCTGACCGCCACCACCAGGCCGACCTGGAGGGGGGAGCCGGTCAGCTCCAGGATCAGCAGGGGGCGCACCACCTGCTCCATCCACATGGCGGCCGAATGGGCGAGCTGTCCCAGCCACAGGTAGCGGAAATTCCGGTAGCCGAGGGCACGGAAGGTTGTCGGTATTTTCATGGGATGCGACGATACCTCCTTCTCTGAAGAAAGCCCGGGGGCCGGCAGTCTCCATCCGGCTTGAACGCCGGTTTTCCCTCGGAACCCAATAAAAAAGGGTTGCGAAGTTCCTCCGCAACCCTTTAACTATCCTGGTGGAGCTAACCGGGATCGAACCGGTGACCTCTTGAATGCCATTCAAGCGCTCTCCCAGCTGAGCTATAGCCCCGTAATTTGACAGGTTTCCAGATACCACTCTTGATGCGGCCCTGTCAAGCATATTCATGGTTTTTTTTGTTGGCCGCCGATACAATGCATTGCCAATTAATTGTAAAACAGGTACTATATTGTATTTGACTCCGGCGGACGTAAATATGGGAGTCTGTGCCGGTTAATTGGACAATTCTCTGAACTTTTTCTGGGTGCATCGGAATGTTTTCTCCGTTTAATTTTTTATTCGGCTGGATGTCCAACGATCTGGCCATTGATCTTGGAACCGCGAACACGGTGTTATATGTCAAGGGCAAGGGCATCGTCCTGCGGGAGCCGTCGGTGGTC
>JALHJD010000456.1 GCA_022837185.1 Desulfobacteraceae bacterium | reverse complement strand
GGCAGGCATTCCTTGCCGACGAAGCCATCCTGAAGCTCGGGAGGGCCCATACCGCGTGCAAGGAATGCCTGCCGCTTATTCTCACCGCGGGAACGCTGATCCACTATGTGCGCGAGCTGCGCCGGCCCGGCGAAATCGTCGCCTACTTCATGCCGACGGGATCGGGGCCTTGCCGCTTCGGCCAGTATGCCGTTTTCATGGAAGACCTGATCCGGCGTCTGGAAATTCCCGACGTGGCCGTCGTGTCGCTCACATCCGAAAATTCCTACGCCGGAACGAACGCCTTTTTCCGCCTGCGCGCCTGGTGGGCCGCCGTAATTTCCGATGCGCTGGAGGATATCCGCTCGCTCATCCTCGTCCGGGCCGACGATCCCCGGCGGGGCATGGATATCTTCGCGGGGGAATCCCGCCGTCTCGTTAGCGTCCTCGGACAAAAGGATTTCCGGACGGTCTTGGCCGCGCTGGAGGCAAGCCTCGGCCGCCTCGCCGCCGTTCCGGGCCTCGACCGGCCCCATCCGCATCTCCCCGTGGTGGCCCTGATCGGCGAAATTTTTGTCCGGCGCGACGACCTCGCCCGCCGGCACCTGATCGAGATTCTGGCGCGGCGGGGATTTGCCGTCGTGTGCTCGCCGGTCAGCGAATGGATCCTCTACACCAATTATCTGGTCAGAAAAAACATCGTCCGCCACCACCTGCCGACCTTGGAGCGGCTCAAGCTGCTGTTGGTGGAGCGGTATGTCGGACACTACACGCGCGCGCTCCGGAGGGTCCTGCGGCAATCCGGATTGGGCCCCGCAGATCCAATCGATATCGACGGAATTCTCCGGCATGCGCGGCCCTTTCTCTCCCCGCACCTCACCGGCGAAGCGATTCTCACCATCGGCAGCGCGCTTTCCGAAATCGCCACATCCGTCTGCGGCGTCATTTCCATCGGCCCGTTCGGCTGCATGCCCGGCCGCCTGGCGGAGGCGATTCTGACGGACGCCATGCGCTCCCCGGTAAAAACGGCTCTGACGCCCGGCAACCGGGCTCTGAAAAAAATTCTGGCGGACTTCGACGAACTGCCCTTTTTGCCGATCGAGAGCGACGGTTCTCCCTTTTCGCAGCTTCTCGAGGCCAAACTCGACGCCTTCTGTCTTGGCGCGAGCCGCCTCAAGGAAGCGATGGCCGGGCCGCAAAGAAGATAATTTTATTTTTTTTAAGTTAATTCGATTGACAGACAGAAGCGTTTTTTCTATACTGATTCCACAGGCAAAAATTGAATATCGTAATT
>JALHJD010000455.1 GCA_022837185.1 Desulfobacteraceae bacterium | reverse complement strand
AGAAGACAAACGCCGACGGCGTCACGGTCAACCGCACCCAGGCCTTTGCCTTCCTGGGTGGGGCGGCCAACAACAGCGAAGAATGCTATCTCGCCAGCAAGCTATCCCGCGCCCTGGGCGTTGTCTATCTCGAACACCAGGCTCGCATATGACACTCGGCCACGGTGGCCGGTCTGGGCCCCACGTTTGGCCGAGGTGTCATGACCAATCACTGGGTCGATTTCAAAAACAGTGATGTGATTTTAATCATGGGAAGCAACCCCGCTTCCAACCACCCCGTCTCCTGGAAATGGATACAGGAAGCGGTCAGCACGCGGAATGCGAAAATCATCTGCGTGGATCCGCGCTTTACCCAGTCCGCCTCCAAGGCGCACTTGTACGCCCCGCTTCGTTCGGGAACGGACATCGCTTTCCTGGGCGGCATGATCAGGTACATTCTCGAAAACAAGCTGTATTTCGAGGAGTACATCCGGCATTACACCAACGCCACTTTCCTGGTCAATCCGGCGTTGAAACTGCCCGGCGACAACAAGGGCGTGTTCTCCGGCTTTACCAACGGGAAATATGAAAAAGACACCTGGTCTTATCAGACGGACGGCGCGGGCGTCATCCGCAAAGATCCGACGATGAAGCATCCCAACTGTGTCTTCCAGCTTTTGAAAAAACACTATTCCCGCTACACGCCGGAACTCGTCAGCAAGATCTGCGGCACTCCGGTCGATAAACTTCTCGAAGTGTACAAGCTCTACGGCTCCACCGGCAAGCCCGACCGCGCCGGCGTCGATCTCTACGCGATGGGCTGGACGCAGCACACCGTCGGGACGCAGAACATCCGCACCATGTGCATCATCCAGCTTCTGCTGGGCAATATGGGCATCGCGGGCGGCGGCGTCGCAGCCATGCGCGGCGAATCCAACGTTCAGGGCTCCACCGACCACGGCCTGTTATTCCACATCTGGCCCGGCTATCTGGGAACGCCGACGGCATCGCTTCCGACGCTGAAAGCGTACAACGAAAAGCGGACACCCAAAACCAAGGAAAAGAATTCCCTCAACTGGTGGAAGAATTTTCCGAAATATTCGGCAAGCTTCCTGCGGTCCATGTACGGAATGAACATGGGCCTCGAAGAGGCCTATGCCGCTTTGCCCAAGCTCGACGACGGGGCCAACTATTCCTGGCTCCAGATTTTTGACGACATGTACAAGGGCAAATTTACCGGCTTCTTCGCCTGGGGCATGAATCCCGCCTGCTCGGGGGCTCACTCCAACAAGGTCCGCCA
>JALHJD010000454.1 GCA_022837185.1 Desulfobacteraceae bacterium | reverse complement strand
GGACATACTGGATCTCCTTTCCAAAGTTGATTGGTCTCTTCTTTAGAAAGGCACAGTATGTCCACTTTTTCAATTAAGTACGCTCAAACCGGATGAACCTGTTTTTTTTTATCCTCCTTTTCGTCATTTCGGCCGCCCTCCCGTCATTTCGACCGCAGGGAGAAATCTCACGTCCCCTGTGCAAGGAGATCCCCCCATCCGTTCGATACGGCAGCATTGTTCCCGCCGCCCCTGCTTTTCACAATCCCGGGGTATGTGCTATGATGAGGACATGGAATTCCAGAGGTGCATCCCATGACCGGGCCAGGCGGCGGACAAACACATTTACCTGCTGATTATTGCGGCCGGATTCTTGCCGGCGAATACAGCGATGCGCTCAAGGAAACGCTGCGGCGCCATATAGCCGCCTGTCAGGCCTTTGATGCGATCGGGCTGCCGATCATGCCCTACATTGCTGCCTGGAAGATTGACACCTCCGGCATATGGTACGAATTTGTCAGCAGACGTTTTCTTGCCCTTTTTGCTTCAGCCCCGGAAAACCTCGGCCGGGAATTCAACCGGGCCATCCTGGACCGGAGAGTCTACAAACATGAAAACGTCTATCCCGATGTCAGGGAATTGGTCCTGGAGCGCCGGGAGATTGATGATCAACGTCATCACATCCGCCAGGAGAGCATCCAGAAAGGGGCAACCGAAGCCGTGTACAAGGTCCTGCTTCCTGACAGCAGTGTGCGCTGGCTCAAGGACTGGGCATCAGTGGAAACCTTTGCCCCGGATGGAATTTGCCTCTCCCCCGGCTATCTGGCCGACGTCAGCATGGAGATGGACCGCAAGGACCAGGTTGACGAGTTGAACATCGTGGTCAACCGCGACAAGGACTTGCTGGTCGAGGCGGAGCGGCACGCGGCCCTGGGCCAGATCTCCGCCCAGGTCTACCATGAAATACGCAACCCGATCCTCTCAATCGGCGGACTGGCCAAGAGATTGTCCGAACAGTTTCCCGCTGACCGCCCCCAGACGTATATGGCGGTTATTGTCAAGGAGGTTGAGCGGCTGGAGAAGATCCTGCATAATCTTTTCAGGTTCACCGCCGCGGTGGAGCTTGCCCGCGCGCCGGTCCAGCCGGAGGAATTGATGAAGAGGGTGATCGGCCTCTTCCGTTCCGATCTGGACAAGTGCGGTATCAGGGTCACATTGACCTTCGCGGAAGACCTTCCGGAGCTGATGATCGACCAGGAGCAGATTCATGAGGCACTGGTGCATATTCTCAAGAACAGTA
>JALHJD010000119.1 GCA_022837185.1 Desulfobacteraceae bacterium | reverse complement strand
CTGGCCTTCCCCGAAGCCACGGTTATCGACATCGCCGGTGACGGCTCCATCCAGATGAACATCCAGGAGTTGGCAACTGCCCGGCAGTGGGGGGCGAAGGTGAAAGTCGCCATCCTCAACAACAATTATCTCGGCATGGTCCGGCAGTGGCAGGAACTGTTCTACAACCGCCGCTATTCCGCGACCCCGATGGAGGTTACCCCTGATTTTGTCGAACTGGCCAAGGCCTACGGCGCCGTGGGCCTGCGGGCCAGAACAAAGGACGAGGTTGTCCCGGTGATCAGGGAAGCGCTGGCAACGGACAACGTCGTCATCATGGATTTTGTCATCGACCGCGAGGAAGGCGTTTTCCCGATGGTGCCGGCGGGAAAGGCCACCACCGAAATGCTGCTTGTCTAAAACGGCTTCATCTGCCAGGCCCCGGACCCGCTGCAGGAAAGCGCAGAGATACTAAAGGATCACAGGATTCAGACCATGAAACACACACTTTCCGTCCTTCTTCAAAACAAACCCGGCGCCCTTTCAAGGGTCACCGGCCTGTTCAGCGGCCGCGGCTTCAATATTGAAAGCCTGTGCGTGGCCGAGACCCTTGATCCCAAGGTGTCCTGCCTGACCCTTGTGACCCGAGGCCATGAACATATCATTGAGCAGATCACCAAGCAGCTGCACAAGCTCATCGATGTCATCAAGGTGACGGACATCAGCGAGGGCGAATTTGTTGAAAGGGAAATGGTCCTGATCAGGGTAAAGGCCGAGGTCAACACCAGGGCCGAGGTCCTGCGCGTCATCGATATTTTCCGCGGCAAGGTGGTCGATGTCAGCCCGACTTCCTATGCCGTCGAAATAACCGGACCGGAAAGCAAAATCAAGGCGGTGATCGATATCCTCAGGCCCATCGGCATCAAGGAAATCATTCGGACCGGCACCATAGCCATGGCCCGTGCGCCGAAAAAATAAACCGGCATCGACGGCGGCGCGGCAGAAGGGAACGGCACGGATCCCGCCCTGCCCGCGCTTCCGGTTCGCACCGATCAAGGATCTCAACGGATACCGGCCAGTCAGCCCATGAAAAAAACAGCAATTCCCGTTGCCCTCGAGGGATACCCGTTTATTCTCTTCGGCGCTTTCGCCACCCTGATCCTTGCCCTGCTGGAACTGTCCCTGGCCGCTGTGCCGGCACTGATCCTGACTGGCCTTGTCACCTGGTTCTTCCGTGATCCCGACAGGGTGACCCCCGACAACGGCGGTGTTTTTGTTGCACCCGCCGACGGCAAGATCATTGCCGTGGAAAGAATGCAGGACCAGCGCTTCGGCAACGAAGAGGTCCACAAGATTTCCATTTTCATGAACGTTTTCAATGTCCATGTCAACCGCTTTCCCTTTGCCGGCACGGTCGAACGGGTGCATCTGCAGCCCGGAAAGTTTTATTCCGCCGATTCTTCCCGGGGGGCGCTGCAGAATGAATACTGCGCCCTGACCGTCCTGACCGGCGACAATCTCAGGTACGGAGTTGTACAGGTCGCGGGCCTCATAGCCCGCCGGATTGTCTGCTGGGCGGAAAAAGGGGACGTCCTGCAGACGGGCCAGCGCTTCGGCCTGATCCGTTTCGGTTCAAGAGTGGACCTGTACCTGCCTCTCCAGGTTGAACCTGATGTACAAACGGGCGACAAAGTCAGAGCTGGGGAGACGGTGATTGCACACCTGACCGGGCCGGCCTGACGATTTGTACTCTTTTTGTTTGTAATTCATATTCCACCTATCGTAAGATACACTAGCATCCTGCGGAAAAGTCAGGACCATTGCTGGGGGAGCATGGTCATGGGCGGTCAGTCCTGCTGAACCGCCGGGAAAACGACTTTTCCGGGGAAAGCCCGCTTCATCTGCCCGGATGTCGCCCGCATGGCGCCTCCCGAAAAAAAAGGTTTGTATTGATGGAAACACCGACCAGCTCCAAATTTTATCCGTTGCCTTGCCTTCTGACCTGCTGCAGCCTGTTCAGCGGCTTTTACTCCATTGTCACGGCCATCAACGGCCATTATTTCGCGGCCGCTGTGGCCATTATTGTCGCCGCCGTCTTTGACGGCCTGGACGGCCGCGTGGCCCGCCTGACGGGATCAACCAGTTCCTTCGGTATGGAGCTCGATTCCCTCTGCGACCTGGTATCTTTCGGGGTTGCCCCAGCCCTGCTCGCCTATCTCTGGGCCCTGACTCCCTACGGACGCTACGGCTGGCTGGCCGCTTTCCTGTACGTGGCCACCACCGCCCTGCGCCTGGCCAGGTTCAACACCCAGCCTTCCACGGATCCTGATTTTGTCGGTCTCCCCTGTCCGGCGGCGGCAATGATGATCGCGACCTCCGTCATGTTCAGCCGTTTTCTCGGCGCCGAAGGCACCGTCAAGCACGTTTCCATCCTGCTGCTGGTGTACGTGCTGTCATACCTGATGGTCAGCAGCCACCGCTACCTCAGTTTCAAGCAAATGGACTTCACCAGGGCGAGAGCTTTTCAGATCGTTGTTTTCATGTTCCTCTTTCTCATCCTGCTGGCCACGGAACCTCCGGTCACCCTGTTCGCCGTTGCCTTGATTTACGTTTTATCCGGCCCGGTTCTTGCCGTATACGGCCTCTTCAGGAAAGAAAAGGTGGCCGCCGGAAAAAAGGCCTCATAGCCTGAACAGCGATTCCGCGCCCGGGCACGGGGGCGCATGCCTGCTGCAATCCTTTCGATACCGGTCCATTGCGAATCACCGGCGGAACAGCCAAAAACAGGAAACTTCTCAGCCCGGGGTCCGGGTGGAAGGAAGATGTCCGGCCAACGGGCGACCGGGTCCGGGAAGCGGTATTCTCCATCCTCGGCGGCAGGGTGCGGGGAGCCCTGGTGCTGGATCTTTATGCGGGGAGCGGCAGCCTGGGGCTGGAAGCCCTGAGCCGGGGGGCGGCAAAAGCCGTCTTCGTCGACCGCTCACCCCTCTGTCTGGAGTTGATCCGGCGCAACGTGCAGCAATGTTTCCCCCGGGCGGCGATTGAATTGGTGCGGCTCGACCTCCGAAGACCTGGAAGTTTCACCATGCTGAAAAGGCCTGGAGCCGCCGCGCGGCAATTCGATCTGATTTTCCTGGACCCCCCCTACCAGAAAAAACTGGCGGAAACGACCCTGGCAATGGTAGATAAAACGGGGCTCCTGGCCGCGGGCGGCCTTGTCATTGCCGAAGAGAGACGGAACGCGGTCATGCCCGTGCTGACCGGCCGACTGTCTTTGCATGACCAACGCCGCTACGGCGAAACAGGCATCTGGATATACGGGGCCGACTTCGTGGAAGAAAAATCCAGCCCGGCAGCGGCAACCCCATACCATCACCATCCGACGGAAACATGACCGAAACCAAACCACCTTCAGTAGCTGTTTATCCCGGAACATTCGACCCCATCACCAACGGCCACGTCGATATCATCAAGCGCGCCTTGCGGATGTTTGACAAAGTCATCATCGTCATTGCGGTCAACACCCAGAAAACGCCCCTTTTTTCCATCGAGGAGCGCATCGACATGATCAATCAGTGTTTCTCCAGCACCAACGACCGCATCCAGGTCGACATCACCACCGGCCTGATCGTCGATTTCGCGGTGAAGAACGACGCCTGTGCCATAGTTCGCGGCCTGCGGGCCGTATCGGATTTTGACTACGAATTTCAGCTGGCCCTGATGAACAGAAAGCTTGAACGGCGGGTGGAGACTGTTTTTCTGATGACCGGCTTCCGCTGGATTTTCATCAGTTCAAGCATCATCAAGGATGCGGCCAGACATGGGGGTGATATCAGCGGGGTCGTGCCGGCCCACGTCAGGAACGCCCTGGCGGAGAAATTCAGCCGCGGCTGATGTCCCGTCCCATGCCATGGTTCCCCGTATCCCCCAACAGGATCCCGGCCGGAGGCGTTTTCTGGCGAAACTGCTGAAATGGATGACGTCGGTCACCCTGGCAGTCCTGGCCTTCCCCCTGCTCCGCTTTACCGGGTTCACGGTCAAGCCCCAGCCCCGCTATATCAAGGTGAACAAGAATCTCGCCGTCGGGGGCAGCCATACCGATCACGATTTCATTCTCTTTCTCCTTGAAGACGGACCCGTCGCTGTTTCCCGCCGTTGCACGCATCTGGGCTGCAGGGTCAACTACCGGCAGGAGTCGGACATCATAGAATGTCCCTGTCATCAGAGCCGGTTTACCCCGGAGGGGAAAGTGGTTGCCGGGCCGGCGCAAAAGGATCTGCCGAACTATCCCGTGCGGGTGCTGCAGGATGAAAACGGCATGACGTCAGGCTACGAAGTAACCGTATGACCACGCCTCCCGTTTTCGACAGACCCGCTTTCTCCCTGAAGGAGCGGTTCATCGGCATCCGCTGGGGCGGCGGCGCCCTGGTCAGCCTCTACATATCGGTCTTTTCCGGCGTCATCGTGGCCCTCCAGTACAACCCCGCCGAACCGTTCTACTCGACCACGGTGATAGAACTGATCGCCCCGTACGGTTCATTCTGGCGGGCAATGCACTACTATTCCAGCCAGGCATTTCTGCTGCTGCTGATCTGCCATTTTATCGCCGTGGTCTGGGAGAACACCCATTACTACAGCCGCTCGACCTGGGTCCGCCTGACAATGAGCCTGCCCGTGACCATTCTGCTCCTATTCACCGGCTATGTGCTCAGGGATGATGCAACGGGTGAAGCGGCCGGCCTGATCGCCGAGAACATCATGCTTTCCATCCCAATCATCGGCGAATGGATGAACAATCTCCTGCTGTCGATAACGGACAACGGCGTGAAAAGGGTGTACGTCAACCATATTGCCGGCCTGATGATTGCCGGCGGCTACTGCGTCTGGCCGCATCTCCGCCGCTACTCAACCCGCTGGCGCTCCCATGTGGGGTTGACCTGCGCGCTGCTCCTGCTGTCGATTTTCCTGACCGCGCCCATTGAACCGCAGCGCTTCGGCATCACGCACATTGCCGGGCCCTGGTTTTTCCTCGGCCTCCAGGAAGCATTGCGCTATGTCCACCCTTTCTGGGCCGGCGTCGTCCTGCCCGGCATTATTGTGGCGGCGCTGCTCAAGCTCCCGCACAAGGGAAAGGCGCGGTTCGGCTATCTTGTTTTCATCGGCCTGTGGCTGGTATTCTACGGAGTATTGAGCGGGTTCAGCTACATGCGGATATGACGGGAAGGTCCGGGAGGGCGGTATCCGCAGGGGAAGGCGGTTAATATTCGAGTTCGCCCCGTTCGTTCTCCTCCAGGCCGACAACAACGATGCCGGCCCGATCGGCGGCGGCAACCATTTCCTGCCGGTCAAAGACCAGGGACTGTCCCGCTTCCACCGCCAGAACCCGGCCGCGAACCCCGGCAAGGGTTTCAATGGTTCCGACCCCGGTGGCGGGGAGATCGAAGCGGAAATCCTGGGTGGGCTTCTTGACCTTGACCGCCACCGCTCCGGAACGGGCAAGTTCGCCGCCGCGGCGGATGGCGGCGTCCGTTCCCTCAATGGCCTCAACCGCCATGACGACCCGGTCCCGCACCACGACGCACTGGCCGATGTCCAGGCGGCCGATCTCCCGGGCCGCCCGCCAGCCGAAGCGAATGTCCTCCAACTGCTCCGCCGAAGGTTTTTTTCTGGTCAGGACCCCCTTGGGAAAGAGCAGATGATCAAGGTAACAGGTTGAGGCAAGGATTCGTATCCCCTCCTGCTCGAGGGCACCGGCCACCGCACGGAGGATGGCATCGTCCTGGCGGGCGTCGATCCTGTTCCACAGGGACAGCCCTTTGAAGTCGGGCAGCACATCGCGGAAAATGCGGGTCTTGGTGATGGTCCCGGCAAACACCGCTTCCCGGACGCCCTGCTTGTGAAAAAAACTGATGATCCTGCCGAGTTGGCCGAGCTTCACCCAGCACACGACGTCAACGGCCTGTTCAAGTTCGGGCAGCGAATCGCTGAGGTGGCCGACGGCCACCACCTTTTTTCCCCTTGCCCTGGCGGCCTCGGCGAACAGCAGGGGAAACCGTCCGCCGCCCGCTATCAACCCGATCACCGAATCCATGTCCTGTCCCATGGCGGCCGATCAGTCATCGATGGTCCGCTTGACCACCCCGCGTTTGGAGGTCTGGAAAAACTCGACGAGAATGTCGACTTCCGGACAGCCGGGGATCTCCTCCTTGACCTTGACCAGTGCATCCTTGAGGAGAAGCTGGGGAGAACGGAAGATAATCCTGAAGGCTTCTTCAAGCCGGCCAATGGTTTCACGGCTCATGCCGCTGCGCCGCATGCCTATCTTGTTGATGCCGGTGATCCGCATCCTGTTGCGGGTGCCGGCGATGATGACGTACGGCGGAACGTCGAGGCTTATGCCCGACAGCCCGCCGACATACGTGTACGCGCCGATGCGGCAATACTGGTGCACCGCCACCAGTCCGCCCAGGTTGACATAGTTGCCGATCTCGACGTGACCGGCAAGGGTCGCTACGTTGGCCATGATCACCTTGTCCCCGATCACGCAGTCATGCGCAACGTGGGTATAGGCCATGAACATGTTGCCGCTGCCGATCACCGTCTTTCCCTTGCCCGCCGCCGTCCCGCGATGGATGGAGGCATACTCGCGGATCAGGTTGTCGTCGCCGATGATCAGTTCGGTCGGCTCCCCCCGGTAATGAATATCCTGGGGAGGGGCCCCCACCGAGGTAAACGAGCATATCCTGTTCCGCTCGCCGATGGTGGTCGGGCCGGAGATGGCGGCATGGGAATCAACGCTCGTGCCGGCGCCAATGGTAACCTTCCCGGAAATCACGGCATAGGGACCGATGTCGACCGATTCATGGATGTCTGCCTGCGGATCGACCACTGCCGTTGGATGAATTGTCATACAGTAATCCTGTTCAAAAAAAATTGAGTCAACGAACCGGAACCGGAAAAACCCCGCTCTGGTTCCCTTGGGAGCAATTTTCCCGGCTGCGCCGGCCGGTGCAGAGTACTCCGTTCTTTTGGGAGAACCGGCCCGGCATCATGCAAACGAGGCCATCAGCTCGCCCTCGGCGACCAGTTGATCGTCGACAAAGGCCTTGCCGCTCATTTTGCTGAGTTTGGATTTCAATTTAATGATCTCCAGCCGGTAGATTATCTGATCGCCCGGTCGGACCACCTTGCGGAACCGGACCCCGTCCAGGCCGGCGAAATACACAAGCTTGCTGCCTATGGCCTCGGGTATCGACTTGTAGGCCAGCAGAGCCCCCACCTGGGCCATACCCTCGAGGATGAGGACCCCCGGCATGACCGGTTCGCCCGGAAAATGACCCTGGAAACAGGGCTCATTGATGGTGACGTTTTTCAGGCCGACGATGTATTTGCCGACCTCAAGCTCCACTATTCTGTCCACCAGGACAAAAGGATACCGGTGCGGCAGGATGGCAAGAATCCCCTTGATATCCAGCACCGGCTGCTCGCTTGACGAATGCATTTTCTTCATTCCTCCTTCAATCCTTCTTTGAGTCCGACCTTTCCAGCAGAGCGGTCAGCCGGTCCACTTCCCGGCGGAGACGACGAATCTCCTTGAGCATTTCGGGCATACGGCTGAAGGCGGCCGTCGCCCTGCCCCATTTTTTCACCTCGATGGCGGGGGCGCCGCCGACCACGGCGCCGGCCGGAAGATTGCCGTGCACCCCGGCCATGGCGGCCACCCGCACCCGGTCGCCTATCTCCAGGTGTCCCGCCATCCCGGCCTTGGCCGCGACCACCACGTTCCTCCCGAGCCTTGTACTGCCGGCAATGCCGGTCTGGGCGACGAGGATGGAATTCTCGCCGATTTCGACATTGTGGGCGATCATGACCAGGTTGTCGATTTTCACCCCGCTCCTGATCCGGGTCGTGCCGAATGCCGCCCGGTCAACGCAGCTGTTGGCCCCGATCTCCACATCATCATCAATCCTGACGGTGCCGACCTGGGGCTTCTTCATGTGGCGCCCGTCCCGGCCGGTGGCGTAGCCGAATCCGTCACTGCCGATCACCACCCCGGAGTGGATGATGACCCGGCTGCCGATCACGGACCGTTCGCCGATGGTAACGTTGGCATGCAGGACGGTGTCATCGCCGATGACCGAGTCATCGCCGATGACGACGCCGGGATGGATGGTCACCCGCCGCCCGATCCGAACCCTGTCGCCGATGCAGGCAAAGGGCCCGACTGAGATTTCCTCAGCCAGGCTGGCGCCCGCGCCGACATGGGCCAGGGGATGTATGCCCCGGGCCCGGAACGATCCGGCAAGTAAGAAATTATGGATAACCGCGGCGGCAAAATCGGGATCGTCGACCTGGATGCAGGGCAGACCGGGAGACTCGATGTCCGGTGGAACAATGCTGGCGGCGGCCTTTGTTGTTGCCAGCTTGTCAGCCATTTTCCCGCCGGTGATGAAGGTGATCTCGTCCCCGCCGGCCTGCTCGATGCCGTTCAGCCCGCAGATCCGCAGGCTGCCGTCGCCGATGACCTTCCCCCCGACCAGGGCGGCCAGTTCGGATAACG
>JALHJD010000453.1 GCA_022837185.1 Desulfobacteraceae bacterium | reverse complement strand
CCCTGCGCCTCGCGCCCGGGGCCGTCTGGGCCGAGGCGGGCCGCCGCCTTAAAGATGGCGGCATCATGGCCTTTACCTTCCACCATAACGAGGATCAAGCCTGGATCGATATCCTCAAGGCGCTATTCGAAGCGGGCTATGTGCTGGTGGCGACCTATCCGATTCGCAGCGACGAGACCAAGGGCGATTCCGGAGCCTTCGGTAGCCGCAAGATCGAATACGACATCATCCATGTCTGCCGCAAACGCATCGAGGCCCCGGAACCGGTAAGCTGGGCGCGGATGCGCCGCTGGGTGAAGGACGAGTCGGTGCGATTGAAGGACCTGCTGGAGCACACCCACGGCAAGACCCTGCCCGAATCGGATCTGCGGGTGATCCTGCGCGGCAAATCCCTGGAATTCTACTCACGCCATTATGGCCAGGTTTTCTCCGGCGACGGGCAGGTACTGGAGGTACGCGACGCCCTGCTCGGCATCAATCTGCTGCTGGACGATCTGCTGGAAGACACCACCCAGACCGGTGGCCTGCGCCCGCCCGACAGCGCGGAACCGGCCAGCCGCCTCTACCTGCGGCTGTTTAAGAACCGCAATGAGATGGATCGCGACGAACTGCACAAGACCCTGCGCGGCACCGGCATCGCCCAGGGCGATCTTGAAGCCAAGGGGTGGATTCGAGTCGTGGGCCGGGCGGTCCATGTGGTGCCCATCCACGAGCGCTTTGCCTTTTTCACCGAACGCGGCCGCAACCGCAAGGTGATCAAAACCGACCTTGACCAGGCCCATTTCCTCATCGGCACGGCCTATCCGAACTCGGGGCTGAAGATCGATGCGGAACTGAACAACCCGAACTTCCGCATCAAGAAATCGGTGGATGAAATCCTGAAATGGTATGCCGAGGTGGACAAGAATTCCGCCAACCGCATGGCGGCGCGGACAGCGGCCCAACTGGTCGAGCATTGGCGGACCCGCAAGGATCGGCCCCAGGCTGTTCAGCGGACGCTCTTTGATCTGCTGGAGGAGAACGAATGATGGACACCATTACCAACACAGTCTGGCAGCGCAAAGGGTCGTGCGTCATCTTCGATCAAAAGAGCCTCGGTCCGTTCATCTCCGATGGCGCGGTGATTTCCCTGCGTCAGGCATTAGCCTGGTCCAAGGGGCTTCCGGCTGTGCCCCCCGTCCCGGGCCGAACCATCCTTATCTCGGGAATGGAGACGGTCATCGAAACCATGGAGCCACAGGAAACGGAAGACTTCCTGTGTCGCCGGATACGTCCGTTACTGATCC
>JALHJD010000118.1 GCA_022837185.1 Desulfobacteraceae bacterium | reverse complement strand
CTGGGGGCCCCGGGGGCCGGAAAAGGGACGGTTGCCAAGCTGCTGACGGCGCTGGACGGATCGGTGCAGATTTCCACCGGGGACATCCTGCGCGGCGCGGTTCAGGCCGGCACGGAGCTCGGCAGGGAAGCGGAAGGATACATGAAGCGCGGCGACCTGGTTCCGGATTCACTGATCATGGGCATCATGGAGAAGCGGCTGCAGGAGCCGGACTGCGCAAAAGGGTTCCTGCTGGACGGCTTTCCGCGGACCATTCCCCAGGCCGAGGCCTTGAAGGAACTGCTGGCCAGGCTGGGCATCAGCCTTGACCTGGTGGTGAACATCGCGGTGCCCAGGGAGGTCATCCTGGACCGGCTCACCACCCGCCGGACCTGCGAGAATCCCAAATGCCAGGCCATCTACAACGTCAAATCCAGCCCGCCGAAAAAGGAGGGGATCTGCGACAAGTGCGGTGCAAAGGTCGTGCAGCGGGAGGATGAGACAGAGGAGGCCATCAGCCACCGGCTGGAAACCTACAACGAGAAAACCGCGCCCCTCATCGGTTTTTATGAAAAGGAAGGGCTGCTGTATACCGTGGAAGCGGTTGACAGCGACACGGTGGTCAACGGCATCAGGAAGGAACTGGGGCTGTAACTCCAAGGGCTGTTTGCGGGCGCGAAATACCGTCTGCCCGGGCAAAGGAGGATGAGATGGGGACACCGGTGATTCAAACCGAACTGGCGGGCCTGAACCTGCTGCATCGCGGCAAGGTCAGGGACCTGTACGCCATACCGGGGCATGACGACAAGCTGCTGATGATCGCCACCGACCGCATTTCCGCCTATGATGTGGTGATGGCCGACCCGATTCCGGACAAGGGCAAGGTGCTGACCAGGCTGTCCCTGTTCTGGTTCGATCTGCTGGGCGACATCGTGCCCAACCACCTGATCTCCGCCGAGGTGGACGACTACCCCGAGGTCTGCCGGCCGCACCGCGATCAGCTCGAAGGCCGCTCCATGCTGGTGCGGCGCACCAGGGTGCTGCCCATCGAGTGCATTGTCCGGGGATATCTGTCCGGTTCGTTCTGGCAGGCCTATATCAAGGACCCGAACGTCTGCGGGTTTCAACTGCCTCCGGGCATGCGGGAGTCGGACAAGTTTCCCCGGCCGCTGTTCACCCCGTCCACCAAGGCGGAGCTGGGGACCCATGACGAGAATATTTCGCTTGCGCGGATGAAGGAAATAATCGGCGCCGAGCTGGCCGAGCGGGTGGCGGACGTCTGCGTCCGCCTGTATGAGAAGGCGGCTGATTATGCCAGGGACAAGGGGATCATCATCGCCGACACCAAGTTCGAGATGGGCCTGGCCGGCGATGAACTGCTCCTGATCGACGAGGTGCTGACCCCGGATTCCTCCCGCTTCTGGCCCCTGGACGAATACCAGCCCGGCCGCGGCCAGCCGAGCTTTGACAAGCAGTTCCTGCGGGACTACCTGTCCTCCCTGGACTGGAACAAGCAGCCGCCCCCGCCCCCGCTGCCCGAGGAAATCCTCGCCAAGACCCGAGCCCGCTACGAGGAGGCCCTCCGCCGCCTGTTCAGCTAAGGAAGGGGTCAAGTCTTTGCTTGACCCTTCTCCAAGGCCAACCTGATCCGTTCGACCCTCTTGCGGAGATTTTTATCTTCGGCGAGCATTTTTTCCGTCCGGGCCACTATGCTGCTCACCGTGCTGTATTTTTCCAGGCCGAATTCACTGCCGATTTCCTGCAGCCGCAAACCGCTGTGCTTCCTGGCAAGGTAAACGGCCACGTTGCGCGGCTCGTTCACCTTGCCCCGCTGGGAACTGGTCCAGACATCCTTGCCGACCCTGTAGCTGCGGGCCACGGCCTTCTGTATTGCGGGAATTGTCGGCGCCAGCAGTTTTGACTGCGGAATTTCCGCATGATTCCTGAGCTGCTGGAATGTACTTTTGACCCAGTCGATGAAATCCGGGGACCCAAATATTGAGGCGAGATTTTTCCTGCTGAAGAAGTCGGAGATTTCGGCGGAATCCTCCTGCAGGACGAATTCAAGGTACTTTTGTCTGGCCCTGGCCGGCTGATCGGCAAACATGGTGAGGAGATCTTTCCGGCTCAGCCAGTCCCATTTTTTTCCCCGGGATGCGTATCCGGAATGGCTTGACCAGGGATATTCCTCCAGGGATGTGCACATCCTGGCGCGTACAGGATTTCTGTGGATGTAGCGCAGCAGTTCGAGCAGGTGGCTGTTCTCCTCCACCAGAACGCTCTTGTAGCGGCCCCTGAACAACTGGCCGTCAATATTGCGGCGGCGGTTGTAGCGCTGGGTATAGACGCCGTTTACATGCCGCATGGCCCGGGAGAGGTTGGCGAACGGCGTTTGCGCAAGGATGTGATAATGATTGGGCATGAGGCAGTACGCGGCGATCCGCAGGCCGTACATCTCCGATGACTCCTGCAGGATGGCAAGGAAATTCTCGTAGTCCCTGCCGTCGGAGAAGATCGTTTCCCGCCGCCTGCCGCGGTTCATCACATGATGCCAGGCGCCGGGATATTCCATGCGAAGTGGTCGTGCCATGCGGTACTGGTACCGCAAAGGCAAAGAAGAGTCAAGCAAAGACTTGACCCCTAATTGTTGGATATGCTATGGTTAGGAACATAACCTGGCTTATTTGTTCTTTTTTTCTGGATGCGGGGTGGCGGTGGACAGAGAGGCGCGAATTCTCATCGTGGATGCTGACGATTCGATCCGCTACACCTTCGAGCGGTTCCTTGCCAATGAAGGGTACGGTCCGATCAGCACCGCGGGTACGGCCGCCGAGGCGCTGGCCCAGGCGGATCGGGAAAAGAACTTTGATCTTGTTATCTGCGATATCCTCCTCGAGGAGGAAAAAGGGCCTGACCTGCTGAAAAAACTGCGTCAGGCCGGCGTTGACTGCCCCGTGGTCATGATTACCGGCTATCCGGACATCGAATCGGCCACGGAACTGATCCGGCTGGGCGCGTTCGATTATATCGCCAAGCCGATCACCAAGCAGACCCTCCTCCATTTCACGGCCCTCGCCCTCCGCCACCGCGCCCTGCAAAGGGAAAGAAACCGTCTGCAGGCGGAAAACGAACGCTACCGCCGACATCTCGAGGCGGTTTTCCGTTCGGTCAGGGACGCGATCGTCACCGTCGACGTCGAGATGAACATTATCCATCTCAACGACCGGGCCCGGCAATGGATTGCCGATTTCAGCGGCGGCGAGGCAACCGCCCCGCGAAAATTAACCGATCTGCCCGGTGAATTCGGGAAGGCGTGCGTCGCGGATGCGGGCCAGGTTATCAACAGCCGGGCCGAGCTCCGGGAGCACACCATTGAGTGCCCGACCCTGGACAAGGGAGTGCGCCTGATCAATCTCAGCGCCGCACCGGTTGTCGAAGAGGGCGGCTCCTTCAGCGGGGTTGTTTTTGTCGCCCGGGACATCACCGCTTTCGGAACCACCCGTCGTAAGGTTTTCGGGGGAACATTTCATGGCTTCGTGGACAACAGCCCGGCCATGCTGGAAGTGTACAGCCTTATCGAAAATGTCGGCAAGGTGGATACCACCGTACTGATCACCGGCGAGTCAGGGACGGGCAAGGAGTTGACCGCCGAGGCGCTCCATGCCGAAAGCCCCCGGCGTGACAACCCCCTGGTCAAGGTCGATTGCGCGTCCATCCCCGAGGAACTGCTGGAAAGCGAGCTGTTCGGCCATCGGAAAGGCGCCTTTACCGGGGCCGACCGGGACAGGACCGGCCGAATCCTGCAGGCCGACGGCGGCACCCTGTTCCTGGACGAGATCGGCGATGTCAGCCCCCGGCTGCAGCTCCGCCTGCTCCGTTTCCTGCAGGAGCGAACCTTCTATCCCGTCGGGCAGGACAAACCGGTCAAGGTCGATGTCCGGGTCGTCACCGCCACCAACGCCGACCTGCAGGACAAAGTCAACAAAGGGCTGTTCCGGGAGGACCTGTTCTACCGGCTGCGGGTTATTGAAATCAACCTGCCGCCGCTGCGTGCCCGCCGGGAGGGCATTCCCCTGCTGGTCAACCATTTCCTGGAAAAGTTCAGCGCCAGACTGCACCGCGAAATCAGCGGCATATCCGATCAGGCCATGCAGGCCCTGGTCAATTATGCATGGCCCGGCAATGTCCGGGAGCTGCGGCATGTCATTGAGCGGGCCTGCGTCCTCTGCAATGATCCCATCCTGACTCTGGAATGCTTTCCCCCTGAACTCGGCTTGCGCGGGGGGGCAGTTCGGCCGACTCCCGCCCCCGCGGCCGTACGCCAACCGGCGCCTTCCGCCGGACAGGAAACGGTCCCCGTCAGTATCCAGCCTTCCTTTCCAGATTCCGCTTCTTCGGCCGCCGGTCCCGAGGACAAGCAGGTGCGGGAAATCAAGGAAGCCCTCCGGCAGGCTCAGGGCAACAAGGCCCTGGCCGCACGCATTTTAGGCATAAATCGAACCACCCTCTACAGGCGCATGCGCCGCCTGAACATCACAGAATAACCCTTGACGTGCAACACATGTTGCGCTCGCAACGGAATGTGTTGCGTTTTGATCGGCGTTGCGCAACACATGTTGCGCAACATATCCTGTTCGGTGCCCCATCCCGCCGCGCTGAAAAATCATCGTTAAAAAAAATAAATAAATGATTTTATATATTTATAAATTAACTGAGGATTTTTTCGTGGGTGCCCAAAAAAATGGCACAAGTGATGCTATAAAAAAGGCAAATGGCACGGGCCGGAACGGATACGAAGGTCCATGATGAGTTGATCGGAAGATTGAAGATAATCAGGGAATGAGGGAGGACAACATGCTTAGAACGAACGCAGCGGTAAAGGTTAAAACCGGAAACAGGCAGAAAGTTAATGTCGGAACCGAGGTCAGCAGGGCCGGGGTCGTGACCCTGGCCATTGCCGCCGGCCTGGTCGGCGCCTGGGTTATAACAGCCTTTGTGGCCGGAATGGTGGCCAGCGGCGGACTGGTGCCGATGATTTCCAACTGGTTCAGCGCGGTGATCGGCTGATACCTTCAGGTTGAAATATAACTCAGGAACTTGGAATACAAGCAGACGGGAGGAAGGGAAATGAAAGACACACAGGTTTACGCAAAGACAAGGGTTCGCGCCGGTGAAAAAGCAAATGCCGCCACGGAGATCTCAAGGGCAGGTATGTATACGGTGGGCATCGCATCGGCAGTCATTGGTCTGTGGGGTTTTGCCTGCTTCGTCGGCGGGATGGTTGCCAGCGGCGGCCCGCTTTCGCTGATCGGAAACTGGTTTAAAGCTGTGGCGGGAATGTAGTTGAAAAAAAGAACGGACTGCGGTAGGTACAAAAAGTTTACCGGCTTGGAGAGAAAAGGCAGAAAAAGCGCGTAGAACGAGAAAAAGTCTGAAAAAGATCTGCATCACAGCTCTGAAGTGCAATATCCGCACAGGAGCAAGCCGGGGAGATACGTATCTCTCCGGCTTTTTGTCGTCTATGAATTCATGAACTGAAAGGGGTATGGAACAGTAATCCGCTCATTGCATAATTTCGGCCGTCAACTTCGGCTGTCCACCCACACTGAATGTCAATGCCAAACTGAACATCATGCTGTCGCTGCGGAAGATATTATTCAGTGTGTTTATAGGCGTGGCTGCTCTTCTGACCCTGGTGGTCGTTCTCGGCCTGATCCAGTACCGGTTCACCCGTGAATACGATACCGTAATCTATCAGGGGGAGAAGGTCCTATTCCGTTTCGCCGCCCTGCGCGAGCACCTCACCGAGGCCATGCTTGCCGGGACCAGCCTCGAAATGGAGGAAACGGCCGGGAAGATTGAAGCCTTGAACGTTGACCTGACCAGACTGCTGGAAAACACGTTCATTCCCGGAGAGTATAAACTGGCTCTCATCAACAAGGTCGATCTGCCCGGACTGGCCCTGCTGGCAAGAAAGGCGGCCCAGAATCCCGAAGACAAAAAGACAATCCTGCAGCTGCATGATCAGTTGCGGGTTCTTGCGGACAACCTGCTGCAGTTCGACCGCGTTCTGACCGGACAGATGAAATCGCGGCTCATCCGCTTCCAGGGGCTGGCAATCGGCGCCTTGACCCTGATTACTGCGAGTGCTTCCCTGCTGGTCCTGTTTCTGTACCAGAAAGCGCTCATGCCTTTGCTCACCCTGGCCCAGCGTCTGCAGCAGACAAATCTGCGCGACCCCTTGCCGGTTGACCTGAAAGCATGTATAGAGATTGCCGAATTAACCGAACAGATCAACGTGCTGATCATGGAAGGAGCGTATGCCGTTTCGCAAAGCGAGGACATGAGGGGGCGTTTTTCACTTTCTCCCCAGGAAGTCAACAAGATGAGCAACTCGCTCAACGGCATCATCAATTACACCCAGCTCCTGATAGATGAATGTGAAAAAAAAGAGGATGAGGAAATGCTGGCGCTCCTGTTGAAAGTCAGGGAGTCCAGCGAACAGATGGGCACTTTTTTGCACAACACATTTGGAGGAAAAAAAGAACAATGACCAATCAGACCGAAGAAACCACCCAGGGCGGAGGCGGGCTGACGCCCCCGCCTCCCATCCCGCCCCGGGGTTTGTGGGAAAACTGTTTATGGGCCATGTGGCGGACCCCGCTGGGCCTGATAGGCGTCGCGATAACCACCGTCAGCGTTGTTCTCATGATGATAGGCCTGGCCCTGGATCTCCTTGGCCTGGTCGACAACCCTTATTTCGCGGCCCTCTGCTACATGATTCTTCCCGGATTCATGGTCCTGGGCCTCGTTATCATCCCTCTGGCATGCTACATTCACAGCAAGCACTGGCTGAAGGACTCCCTCGGCGCGGAACTGACCGACAGGGCACTGTGCATAGACCTGAGCAATCCGAAGCACAGGCGGTATATGATCGGCTTTGTCGCCCTGACGGTGTTGAACATGGCGATCCTGGTCATCATCGGCTACGAAGGGTACCATTTCACCGATTCACCCTATTTCTGCGGCAAACTCTGCCACCAGGTGATGGAGCCGGAATACACGGCCTACACCCGGTCCGCCCATGCCAAGGTCAAGTGTGTCGAGTGTCATATCGGCCCCGGCGTGTCCTGGTTCGTCAAGGCGAAGATTTCGGGCCTGCGCCAGGTGCTCGCGGTCATGACCGATGATTTCAGCCGGCCCATTCCGTCGCCGGTCGAACACCTCCGCCCGGCGCGCGATACCTGCGAAGAGTGCCACTGGCCGGAGAAATTTCATGGCAAGAGGATAAAGACCTTTGTCAGCTTCAGCAACAAGAACCAGGTGGATCCCCAGGTCCAGGAAATTTCCCTGCATATCGGCGGCCGCAATCCCGAGACCGACGAATTTGAAGGCATCCACTGGCACGTCAGTGATAACGTGAAAGTTGAGTATCAGCCCCTGAACAGGCAGAGAACCTCCATCGGCGCCGTCAAGGTGACGCATCCCGACGGCGTGGTCGAGGAGTTCACCATAGACGGCGCGGAAGCGGAGGAGGGCGAGGAACTGGAATGGCGGACGATGGACTGCATCGACTGTCACAACCGGCCGACCCATGTCTATGACCGGCTCGTCGAGCAGGTGGACTTCGGTCTGCTGAGCCACCGGATTGATCCGAACCTGCCGGGAATCCGCGAGGACAGCATAACCGTCCTGAAAAAGGAATACGCTTCCCGGGACGAGGCCAGAGAGCAGATAATCAAGACCCTGATCGAACTGCAGGCCGAACGCCACGGCAATCCCTATGTCAAGGAGAAGGGAGAGGCGCTGGTCATGGCGGGACAGTTCCTGCTGGAAACCTATATGAACAATATCTGGCCGAACATGAACATAACCTGGGGCACGTACCGGGAGCATATCGGGCACCAGGACGCCGATGACGGTTTCGGCTGCTTCCGGTGCCACGACGATGAGCACCAGACCAAATTCGGCAAGGTGATCAGTCAGGACTGCGATCTGTGCCACGATGAACCGTAACGGCGTACCAGAAGCCAGATGACAGAGGACAGATGACAGAAGGAGTTTGCAGCTTCGCTGATGGTTGAAGAGCCCCTCATCCGCCCCTGCGGGGCACCTACCCGGAGTCTCACTTCGTTCGCTTACCTCCTCAGGAGAAGGGTGTTGTAAAATTTCCCTCTACCACCGGGAGAGGGTGGCCGGAGGCCGGGTGAGGGGTTATGGGCAATCATCAGCGAAGCTGCAAACTTTTCTGCCCGCTCCTTGCTTCCCGCTTCCTGCTTCTGAAATTATCCGGCGGTTGGGTTTTACCTTGGATCCCAGCAATTTCAACCGGTTGCGTTGGGCTTCGCAGGCTCAGCCCAACCTTCGAAACTGAAATGTAACTGCCAACTGCCGACTGCCTACTTCACCGGCGCAGCCGGTGGATCAAGTTCTCCTGATCTCCACCGTCGGGGCCAGAAGCTGCTTGACTTCGGCGATGGACACTTCCCGGCGGTGGAAGATGCCGGCGGCAAGGGCGGCTTCGGCCCCGGTGGCGGTGAACACCTCGAGGAAGTGGGCGGGGTAGCCGGCCCCGCTGGAGGCGATGACCGGAATGGACACCGCGC
>JALHJD010000117.1 GCA_022837185.1 Desulfobacteraceae bacterium | reverse complement strand
TGATCTCGACCTTCATGCGCAGCCAGATCGCCGCCCTGTTCGGCACGGCCCTGCTGACCATCCTGCCCGCGATCCAGTTCTCCGGATTGATCGATCCGGTCTCGTCCCTGGAGGGTTTCGGCGCCGTGATCGGCCGGATCTACCCGACCACCCATTTTCTCACCATCGCCAGAGGCACCTTTTCCAAGGCCCTTGGTTTTCAGGATCTTCAGGCCTCGTTCCTCCCCCTGCTCCTCGCCGTGCCCTTCCTGATCGGCCTGGGGAGTGCGCTGCTCCGGAAACAGGACCGCTGACCATGCGCGCCGCCAACGTCTTCCATTTCGGCATCAAGGAGCTGCGCAGTCTGCTGCGCGACCCGATCATGCTGGTCCTGATCGTCTATGCCTTCACCTTCGCCATCTACACCGCCGCCACGGTCATGCCGGAAACCCTGCACAAAGCGGCCATCGCCATTGTCGACGAGGACCGCTCCCAACTCTCCGCCCGGATCAGGGACGCCTTTTATCCGCCCTATTTCCTGCCGCCGGTCCTGATCAGCCGGGCCGAGATGGATGCCCGGATGGACGCCGGCCTGGACACCTTTGCCCTCGACATCCCTCCCAATTTCCAGCGTGACGTTCTGGCCGGACGCAGCCCGGCCGTGCAGCTCAACATCGATGCCACCCGGACGAGCCAGGCCTTCACCGGCAGCGGCTACATCCATGCCATCATCAGCAGCGAAACCGCCGCCTTTCTTGAAGGACTCCGCACCAACCCCGTCCCCGCGGTGGACCTGTCCCTGCGGGTCCGTTTCAACCCGGAGCTGAACAAAAGCTGGTTCGGCGGAGTCATGAAGATCATCGACAACGTCACCATGCTCTCCATCATCCTCACTGGCGCCGCCCTAATCCGGGAGCGGGAACACGGAACGGTGGAGCACCTGCTGGTGATGCCCGTGACTCCTTTCGAGATCATGGCCGGCAAGGTGTGGGCCATGGCCCTGGTGGTCCTGGCGGCCTCGGCCTGCTCCCTGCTCCTGGTCGTCCAGGGTCTGCTGAGGGTGCCCATCGAAGGCTCCGTCCCCCTGTTCCTGGCCGGCACGGCGATCCACCTCTTCGCCGCCACCTCCCTGGGGATCTTCCTCGGCACCGTGGCCCGATCCATGCCGCAGTTCGGCCTCCTCCTGATGCTGGTCCTGATGCCCCTGCAGATCCTTTCCGGCGGCACCACGCCCCGTGAGAGCATGCCGGATCTCATCCAACTCGTCATGCTGGCGGCACCCAACACCCATTTCGTCATGCTCGCCCAGGCCATCCTCTATCGCGGCGCCGGCTTCACCGTGGTCTGGCCGCAGTTCATGAGCCTGGCCCTGATCGGCTCTATCCTGTTCATTTTCTCCCTGGCCCGCTTCCGGAAAACCCTGGCAGCCATGGCCTGAATCCAGCCGATGGAGAAGACCGGATCGCAATGGTGCTCATCTTTTCCAGGTTCAGGCCCAGGGGCCGGACACGGTGATCGAGCCGGCGACCGGCTGCATGCGTCCGGCGCGGACAGCATGCAGGATGACGCTGGCGGGACACCCTCATGATACCGTACGGTAACAAACCCCCGGCAATTATATTACCCATCCGTAACATTTCCTGACGGTTGAAAACCCCGGGACAATCCCTTGTCGGCGCCCCCTTTCCGCCGACACTTTTTTCCCCGCAAAATATGAAGTGATATCGAACCGTTTCCTTGCTGACGGGGTGCTGACCGGTACCGCATTTGACCCTGGCACTGTTGTTGCTATACAATAGAACAAAGCTGATCAAACCGATTCACCGAACGGCCGGCAAGTGACCCGGCCCTTCACAGGACGCACCCCGATGAACCTCACTTCGTACCTGGCCAACAAATGTCTGGCCTTCCTGCTGGACAGCGGCCCCGGCCGTTCCCGGCCGAGGCCGCTGCAGCCCATGCGACCCCCCTGGTCGGCGAAAAGCGCGGACTTCGCTTCGCTCTGCGACGGCTGCGGCCTGTGCATCATTGCCTGTCCGGAAAAAATCCTGGCCGGAGACGACAAGGGGCGCCCCCGGGTCGACTTTGCCGCCGGCTCGTGCACCTTCTGCGGCGCCTGCGCCCAAAGCTGCCACACAGGGGCGCTCTCGCCCGAACCGGCAGCCGCACCGTGGGCTGTGAAGGCCTTCGTTTCGCCCGGCTGCCTGGCCCGCAACAATGTCCTCTGCAGGACCTGCGCCGAGCACTGCAGTGGAGGCGCGATCATTTTTGCCAACACAACAACCGCGGTCCCCGCCCCGGTAATCCTGTCCGGCAGATGCACCGGCTGCGGCGCCTGTTTCGCACCCTGCCCGGCCGGGGCCATCGTCATGCGGCCGGGGACGCAACCAACTGAGGTGAGCGGATGAACATATCCGGCATCGTTGTCCACGCCCGGCCCGGCGATTCAGCCGGCCTGGCCGATACATTGCAGCGGATGCCCGGCGTTGATGTGCACACGGTCACCGATGACGGCCGGATCGTCATCACCGTGGAAGATACGCCGGAAAACGAACCGCCCGAAACCCTGATGAACGTCCAGAATCTGCCCGGCGTGCTGAGCGCCGCCATGGTCTACAACTACTGCGACGAGTGATCGATACCCAACCGAGGAAAGGAGGGAAGCAATGAAACTGAACAGGCGCGAGTTTATCAAGGCCAATGCCGCCGCAGCCGCCGCCGCGGTCGTCGGCGCCCACCTTCCGGCCGCCCAGGCATACGCAAAGGGACAGGACTCAATCCGCTGGGACAAGGCCCCCTGCCGCTTCTGCGGCGTCGGCTGCAGCGTCCTGGTCGGCACCAGGGACGGCCGGGTGGTCGCCACCCAGGGCGACCCGGATGCTCCGGTGAACAGGGGCCTGAACTGCATCAAGGGATACTTCCTGGCCAAGATCATGTACGGCAAGGACCGGGTCACCACCCCCCTGCTGCGCAAAAAAGACGGCAAGTATGACAAGAACGGGGAATTCGCCCCGGTCTCCTGGGACGAAGCCTTCACGGTCATGGCGGAGAAATACAAGGAGGCCATCCGCACCGGCGGCCCCACCACCGTCGGCATGTTCGGCTCCGGCCAGTGGACCGTGTGGGAAGGGTATGCGGCCGCCAAACTGTACAAGGCCGGATTCCGCTCCAACAATATCGATCCCAACGCCCGGCACTGCATGGCCTCCGCCGTGGCGGCCTTCATGCGGACCTTCGGCATCGACGAGCCCATGGGCTGCTACGACGACCTCGAGCATGCCGACGCCTTTGTCCTGTGGGGCGCCAACATGGCCGAAGCCCACCCCATCCTCTGGTCGCGCCTGACCAACCGCCGCCTGACGGCAAACCATGTCAAGGTGGCCGTGCTCTCCACCTTCACCAACCGCTGTTTCGAACTCGCCGACCTGGGCATGATCTTCAAGCCCCACACCGACCTGGTCCTCCTCAACTACATTGCCAATCACATCATCCAGGCGGGCAAGGTCAACGAGGAGTTCGTCAGGCAGCACGTCAACTTCCGCATCGGCAACACCGACATCGGCTACGGCCTGCGCCCCGACAATCCGCTGGAAGTCCAGGCCAAGAACGCCAAGACGCCCGACGACCAGGGCGGTTCCCGCGAAGCCGCCTTTGAGGAGTACGCCCGGTTCGTTTCCGAATACACCCTGGACAAGGCCCATGAAATGTCCGGCGTCCCCAAAAAGGACCTGGAAGCCCTGGCCGAAATCTACGCGGACCCGAAAACCAAGGTGGTCTCCTACTGGACCATGGGGTTCAACCAGCACACCCGCGGCACCTGGGTCAACAACCTGGTGTACAACGTCCACCTGCTGACCGGCAAGATCTCGGAGCCGGGCAACGGACCCTTCTCCCTGACCGGCCAGCCGTCGGCCTGCGGCACGGCCCGCGAGGTGGGCACCTTCGCCCACCGGCTGCCGGCCGACATGGTGGTCAACAACAAGGAGCACCGGGACAGGACGGAAAAAATCTGGCAGGTGCCCGAAGGGACCATCCCGGACAAGCCGGGCTACCATGCCGTGCTGCAGAACCGGATGCTGAAGGACGGCAAGCTCAACGTCTACTGGGTCATGTGCAACAACAACATGCAGGCCGGACCCAATGTCAACGGGGAAATGTATCCCGGCTACCGGAATCCGAAAAACTTCATCATCGTCTCCGACCCTTATCCGACGGTCACCGCCATGGCCGCCGACCTCATCCTGCCGACGGCGATGTGGGTGGAAAAGGAAGGCGCCTACGGCAACGCCGAGCGCCGTACCCAGTTCTTCCGCCAGCAGATCAAGGCCCCGGGGGAGTCGCGGAGCGATCTCTGGCAGCTGGTGGAATTCTCCAAATACTTCAAGACGGACGAGGTCTGGTCGGCGGAACTGCTCGACAGCAACCCCGCCTACAGGGGCAAGACCCTCTTTGACGTGCTCTTTGCCAACGGCCGGATCAACAAATTCCCGCTGACCGACCTGCAGAAGGGCTACGACAACGATGAATCGACCCATTTCGGCTTCTACCTGCAGAAAGGCATCTACGAGGAATATGCCTCGTTCGGCCGCGGCAAGGCCCATGACCTTGCCCCCTTTGACATGTACCACCAGTCCCGCGGCCTGCGCTGGCCCATCGTGGACGGCAAGGAAACCCTGTGGCGGTTCCGGGAAGGATACGACCCCTACGTCAAGCAGGGGGAAGGGATCCGCTTCTACGGTAAACCGGACGGCCGGGCCGTCATTTTCGCGCTGCCCTACGAGCCGCCGGCCGAATCGCCGGACCGGGAATACGACCTGTGGCTGTGCACCGGCCGGATACTGGAGCACTGGCACTCCGGCTCCATGACCACGAGGGTGCCGGAGTTGTACCGGGCCGTGCCCGATGCAGTGGTCTTCATGCATCCCGATGACGCGAAAAAGCGGGGCCTGCAGCGCGGCCAGATGGCCAGAATCGCCTCCCGCCGCGGCGAGATAACCTGCCCGGTGGAAACCATGGGCCGCAACAAAATGCCGGAGGGCATGGTGTTCATCCCCTTCTTTGACGCGGGCCGTCTGGTCAACAAGCTGACCCTTGACGCCACCTGCCCGATCTCCAAGGAAACGGACTTCAAAAAATGCGCGGTCAGGGTCAGCAAGGCATGAACACCGGGCAGGCCGAAACCGGAACGTAAAATAACGGGATACAGTGAACGGACAACACAATACCAGCGGCGGCGGCCAACCAAAGGAACCGGCCCGGCGGCGGTTTCTCGCCGAAACCCTGAGCGCCGCCGCCGGCGCCCTGGTGCTGGCGGCAAGCCTCGGGCTCTACCAGCGATCCGCCAGGGCCCTGCCGGCTTACGCCTGCCGGCCGCCGGGGGCTCTGCCCGAGAAGCAGTTCCTCGGCGCCTGTCTGCGCTGCGGCCAGTGCGTCCGCGGCTGCCCCTATGATGTCCTGCACCTGGCCGCACCGGGGGGGGAAATCCCCACCGGCACCCCCTATTTCGTTGCCCGGGAAAACCCCTGCCGGATGTGCGAGGACATCCCCTGCCTGAAAGCCTGCCCGTCCGGCGCCCTGAACAGGAGCCTGGCGACGGTTTACGAGTCAAGGATGGGACTGGCTGTCCTCCTGGATCACGAAAACTGCCTCAACCATCTCGGACTGCGCTGCGATGTCTGCTACCGTGCCTGCCCGCTCATTGACCAGGCCATCACCCTCGAGGTCCAGGTCAACCGGCGCAGCGGCGTCCACACCCTGTTCATCCCCACGGTCCATTCCGACCACTGCACCGGCTGCGGCATGTGCGAACACGCCTGCGTGCTGGACAACGCCGCCATCAAGGTGCTGCCCCTCAGCCAGGCCCGGGGCGAACTGGGCAAGCACTACCGTCTCGGCTGGGAGGAACAGGAAAAGGCCGGCGGCTCCCTGATCCCCGAACAGTTGAAACTTCCTGTCCGGCGGCCGGAGGAACTGCCATGACGGCCCGCATACCCGGCAGGGAGGCAATCCGGAAGAAAGGCATGGTGCGGGCCGCCAAGTGGCTGGCGCTCCGGCGCATATCGCAGCTGACCATTCTCCTGCTGTTCCTGCTCGGGCCGTTGGCCGGCGTCTGGATCGTCAGGGGCAGCTTCTCCGCCAGCATGACCCTTGATGTTCTGCCCCTCACCGATCCGCTGACCGCCCTGCAGTCCCTGCTGGCCGGCCATACCCTCGGCGCCACCGCCCTGATCGGCGCTCTGATTGTCGCGGTCTTCTACCTGCTCGTCGGCGGGCGGGCCTACTGCAGCTGGGCCTGTCCGGTCAACCTGGTGACCGACGCCGCCGCCTGGCTGGGCCGGCGTCTGGATCTGAAAAAAAGCATCGGCTTCAACAATACGGTCCGCTACTGGCTGCTCGGCTTCATTCTGCTGCTGGCACCCCTGACCGGCGCCGTTGTCTGGGAATGGGTCAACCCGGTGACCATCCTGCAGCGCGGCCTGCTGTTCGGCATCGGCCTGGGCTGGGCAGTGGTGGCGGCCATCTTCCTCTTTGACCTGCTGGTCGTCCGCCGCGGCTGGTGCGGACACCTGTGCCCGGTCGGCGCCCTCTACAGCCTGCCGGGGTTCCTGTCTCTCCTGCGGGTCAGGGCCGCCCGCCGCGAGCAGTGCACGGACTGCATGGACTGCTACAGCGTCTGTCCCGAACCGCAGGTCATCCGCCCGGCCCTCAAGGGAGAGGCCAGCGGCTCCCCGGTCATATTATCCGGCAACTGCACAAACTGCGGGCGATGCATCGACATCTGCCCCGAGAATGTCTTTCAATTTTCGCAACGATTCTAAGGAGGGAACGGTATGAAGAAAATAGTATGGGCTCTCTTTCTGCTGCTCTGTGCCGCCAGCTTTGCCGCCGCCGCTTGGGCTTCAACGGATACAGCCGCCAAGGGAAAAGCGGAACTGCCCTCCGGGACAGCGCCGGCTGCGGGGCTGGACTGGAAGGACGAACAATCGGCCATTCCCAGGACCTTTGTCCATCAGCCGCCCCTGATCCCCCATGCGATTCATGAATACGAGACAACGACCTCGCGCAACGACTGCCTCGATTGTCATCGAACCGGTGATGACGCCCAGGCTGCTCCGCCCCACGAAAGCCATTACCTGGACCGGGACGGGAAAGCCGGGGAAACGGTCGCGGCCCAGTGGTATTTCTGCACCCAGTGCCATGTGGGACAGGTCGATGCCAAGCCGCTGATCGAGAACACCTTTCAGGGCAAATAAAACCTCTCCCTGCCCGCATTCCAGGGCGCAGGGCGTTGCCGGCCGGAGAAGCTGAACGGAGCTGCCACCGGCCCGAGGGCTGTTATTCCGGCGGACTTTCCTCCTCCCCCGGGTCATCCTGCCCCCGGGCCGGCTGGACATTGAACTCCCGGATGAAAATTTCCCACACCGCCACAAACACCACTGCGGTCAAGGGGCCGAGCACGAAGCCGTTCATGCCGAACAGCACGAAGCCGCCGAGGGTCGAGAGCAGAACGAGGTAATCGGGCAGCTTGGTGTCGCGCCCGACGAGGAGGGGGCGAAGGATATTGTCGGCCAGGCCGATGACCCCCGCGCCGAACACAACCAGAATCACCCCCTGCACCACTTGGCCGACGGCAAACAGGTAGACGGCCACCGGACCCCAGATCAGGCCGGCCCCGACGACGGGGATCAGCGAAAGCAGGGTCATGATCACCCCCCAGAGCACGGCGCCCTGGATGCCCAGCAGCCAGAAGATGATGCCGCCCAGCGCTCCCTGGACCATGGCGACCACCAGATTGCCCTTGACCGTGGCGCGGGTCACTTCGGCGAGTTTGTCGAAAAGCAGTTGCTCCCGCTCATCCCCCAGCGGCAGGGCGCGGACCAGCAGCCTGACCAGGCCGGGTCCGTCGCGCAGCATGAAAAACGCCACGTAGAGCATCAGGGCGAGGCTGATCAGGAACTGCATGGTGCTCTGGCCGAACTGCGCGGCATTCTGCGCGATGTAGCGGCTGACCGTGATGGCCGCCCCGGACAGCTCCGCCTTGACCTTGTCGATGTCCACGTTGAAGCGGTCCAGGAAGTCCTGGACCACCGGGAAAGACTGTTTGATCGGGTCGATGAAGTCTCCGGGGTCGAGTGCCCCGCTCTGCAGGCGCTGATAGAGGGCCGCGCCCTCCCGGACAAACGAACCGACCACGAACAGCGTCGGGACAATGCCGATGAGCAGGCAGGCGGCAAGCGTCGTCAGGGCCGCCAGGCTGGGGCTTCCCCAGAGCCTGCTCAGGCGGGAATGCAGCGGGTAGAACAGCAGGGCGATGACGCAGGCCCAGAAAATTGAGCCGAAAAACGGTTTGAGCAGGTAGAGGAACAGCAGCGACACCAGGGCGAGGATGAAAAGAAAGGAGCGCTGCTCCAGTCTTGCATGGTCATCCCGCCCCCGGTGCACATACTGCGAACCATCCGCCGGTTCAACCGGCCGGCCGGGGAGTGTCCCCTTCTCCTTGTCATTCGCCATTGGTCCCCTCTCCTCCTGATTCCCGACCCGTTCACCACATCCTGTGCCAGGCAAACGGCAACCGCCTGATATGGTTCAGCAGGAGTTTACCCCCCGATACCCTTCATGTAAATGAACATAACCGGAAACAGCAGCCTGGCGGCAACCTTCTGCGGGACCGGCAGCCTCCGGCT
>JALHJD010000452.1 GCA_022837185.1 Desulfobacteraceae bacterium | reverse complement strand
CGGGAGTTGGCAGTTGGCAGTCGGCAGTTGGCAGTCGGCAGTTGGCAGTTGGCAGTTGGCAGTTTGAAGCCGGTAGGCTTGTCGGGTGGCGCAGGTTGGGCTGAGCGGGCGAAGACCAACGTAACCGATCGGAATTGTTGGGGTTTCTGGGGCTTGCCCTAACCAACGCCTTTCGGGCTGGACCGAGCATCCCGCACCCCCTCTACAGCACCACGTATACCTGGCCCCTGGGGCTGCCGGATCAAATCCGCCCGGCAAGATCGATGGCGATGTCAAAGGCCTTTTCCATGTCCGGCAGTTCACCGAGCTGCGATACGATCTGCATGTAGCGGACCGTTCCCTCACGGTCGACAACCAGCACGCCCCGGGCCAGCAGCCTTGTCTCGTCGATCAGCAGACCTGTCGCCATGCCGAACGAACCCTCCCGATGATCGGAAAGATACAGGATGTCGGTCAGTTTCGCCTCCTCGGCAAACCGCTTCTGGGCAAACGGCGTATCCCGGCTCACCGTTATCCGCAGGATGGTGTCCGGCAGCCTGTCGCCCTCCTCACCGAGGTAATGGGTCTGCTCCTCGCAGACCCTGGTATCGAGCGAGGGGACAATGCTGACAACCGCGACCCTGCCCCTGATCCCGGAAAAGGTAAACTTCTCCATGGTAAAGGCATCGACCAGCACCGTGTCCGGCAGCACCGCGCCTTCCCGCAGCGGACTGCCCAGCAGCTTGAGTTCCTGGTCTCCCCTCTTGACGAAGGTGCCGGGCTCCACATAATCCCTGTTGATCGCCAACGGCGGCGTGGCGATGCCGCAGGCAGTAATGGATACCGGAATGATTATTGCCGCGAAGACAGCCCGAAAAATCTTGTTCATACGACACTCCTTTTCATGTTGTTTTTGCATCCAGGCTGATGAATGCAAAAATCAAGCCTGCAAAAAAAACTTCCTGGCATTGTCTTGTGCAATCAGGAGTTGTCCCGATAACGATTTCAATCGACGGCAGCCGGACCCCCTTTTAAATCACCCCTCTCCTTGGGGCTGATCTTTACCCACATTTTTTTGGAGCACAATAGAGTGGAGAGTTTTGGCAAGTTCATGATTCAGGTGTCAATGATAAAGATCATAGGCGATTTCGATATCAGCCAGACGCGCCATGCCCCGCCAGAGCACCTCAGCACCGGGATGGCCGTCTCCGGCCCGGCCCAAATGGCCTCCGAGATTGCCCAAAAGCCGTACCGCTTCATTCAGGCTGGGCGGAAACTGCGACGGTTTCCTGGTCCTGCTGACAAAAGTCGTCAGCGCCTTCCACTC
>JALHJD010000451.1 GCA_022837185.1 Desulfobacteraceae bacterium | reverse complement strand
ATTCCGGCAGGGAAGCTGCCGCGCCAACCGGAGGGAGAAAAGCAGGTCGAGTCTGAAAAGGGATAGTTTTTTTTCAGGAAGAATGTTTTAAATGCCGATCAAACAGCCGAGAGGGACGCTTGAATGGATAATAAAAGTGATTTATTTGATTTGAAGCGGGAGAAGCAGGAGCTGGATGCTTTCTTGTCCACCATCGTGGAGGCGGAACCATCGGCACCTCTGATCAAAGGGGCCGTTCCCTCCAAAGATTCGCTTTCCTCTGCCGGAGAGCGGCCGGTTCCGCCTGAGGCCGGTCGCCGCGAACCGGGCGGCTTTGAAATGGCCGGGCCGGTTGACGCCAGAACAAGGACTTCCTTGCCGAACGCCAATGAATTTCTTCCCCGGTTTGGCGATGCCGCGCCCATGGAGTTCCGGGAAGAGCCGCTGTCCCCGCTGGATCAGGATTCCTTGCTGGCCGATAGCGGAGAGTCGAAAAAAAGGGAGGAGCTGCCGCGTATTCCCGTAACGCCCGCCGTCAAGCCGCTGGAGAGTCTCAAAACCATGACCCGCTTTGACGGGACCACAAAAGCCGGCGGAAATATTCTGGACGAGATCACGGCTTCCGAGGAGAGAAAACAACCGGAAACGGCGGAAACGGAGAAGAAAACCGGCCCTCAGGATTTCGCACCGCAGAAAAAGGGCGGCAAGGGCAAATGGATTCTTGCCGTCGTTGTCGCAATTCTGTTGCTGGTCGGCGGATATTTCTGGCTTTTCTCCATGAAGATGGCGCCTGCGCCGGCCGATCTGTTAAAGACCTCCATTGGTTCTTCTCTGTCGTCCGCCGATGAAATCAACCTCTCCAATGTTCGGCAGAGGCTGGTTTACAATGGAAAACTGGGCAAGAGCATCCGGGTGATTGAAGGAACGGCCGAGAACACGGCCTCCTATCCCGTTTCCAGAATCAAGATTGCCGCGAAAGTTTACGGCGCCGACGGCGCCCTGCTGGCGACAATGGAGTCCTTCGGCGGCAATATCCTGGCGGACGCCAAGCTGGAGGGCATGGATGCGGCCTCGCTGATCGCGGAGCTTCATCAGGGCAAAGCTTCGGAAGACCAGGTGCCGCCCAAAGGCCGGATTCCCTTCATGATCGTCTTTCCCGACGACACGCCGGGCGTCTACAAGCTGTCCGTGGTTCCGACGGCCTTTACCAAACATTAACGGCGGCACGATGCAAAACCTGTCCCGAAACGGACGGCGCCCGGTTTAAAAAGAAAACCGGGCGCTTTTTTTCTTCCTTTTTCCTGATTTGCGAAGATAATGCTTGCTATTGG
>JALHJD010000450.1 GCA_022837185.1 Desulfobacteraceae bacterium | reverse complement strand
CCGGTCGGCATTGTAATATCCGACGACATCCGACGGATGCGCGCCCCAGGGCATTTCAATCACCGCGTTCACCCGGTGCGCCGGAATGATCGTGAAGTGCGGACTGGCCTGGATGACATCGTGTTCGACGATTTCCTCGCACGACACGATGATCCTTTTGCTGGCCAGCGCCGCCGCCTGGACGCTTCCCATCGCGCCCCAGTACTGCGCGTTGCCGAATTTGTCGGCCCGCTGCACGTGAATGACGCAGACGTCCGGATTCAACGCCGGCACCAGCACCGTATCCTTCCCCGTAAAGGGGCATTTGATCACTTTGTACTTGTCGTCACCCATGAAGCCCCGCTTTTCGAACAGATCCGTGTGTATGATCCCTTCAAAAACCGGCTGAAAGCTGAATCCGTGCATGCCGGCCACCAGCCGGGCGTTGTAATTGAAGTTCGTGTAGTCCTCGAGTTCCAGATTTCCCGCTTTCCAGGCCCGGGCCACGGCGGAGCCGCCTTCGGCGCCGCCGGCATTGAGGACGTAAGCGGTGACCAGACGGTCGACGCAGCCCCCCGCCACCAGCACCTCATCGATCACGTGACCCGACTGGGAGCAAAACGTCAGGTTTCTTTTTTTCTGCCGGACAATTTCGTAAACCAGGCCGCAGGCCATGCACAGCGTGTAGTTGCCGATAATCAGGGTGTCGCCGTCCTGGACACATTCGGCAACGGCTTCCCGGGCGCTCATTCTTTTATCCCCGTTTTGCGCCATAAAAAATCTCCTTTCCCATCAACGATCCTCAGGCACTGCCGCCTGTTTTTAAAAAAAGGCGCGGTGAGGAATCGCCGCGCCTTTTGTTTTCAAACGTCTGTTGCTTTATTCTCCCCAGTCGCTCTTGCCCTTGCAGCGGTCAAGATTCTTGTCCATGGGGGGCAGGATTTTGGAAGCGGGCACCACCCAGGCCGGTCCGGCCGCGGAAGCCTTGTCATACCAGTAATACGGCGGAATGGTCATGGACGCTTTCTGCTGGGCCGGAACCACATATTCCGTCACGGAAAGCGGCTGAATGGTTTTGTGGTCGCAGGAGCGCATCTTGACGACCTTGCCGTTTGCATACCGGAACACATCGCCTTCCCAGACCTTCACGATCTTGTCCGGATCCAGGCTGCCGGCTCTTTCGATGACGCTGAAAAGCCAGTACGCAGACTGACCGTAGAGGCCGATGCCGCCGGTGCCGTGCTCGAACAGACGGCTGTTGTAAGGCGGCGTTTTCCATTTTTTCCACTGATTGTTCCAGGCTTTGTAGAATTTGGTGAAATCCGGATAATT
>JALHJD010000116.1 GCA_022837185.1 Desulfobacteraceae bacterium | reverse complement strand
CAACCTGATGCAGCGGAGCCCTTCCAGTTACGCCGCCGTCACCCAGACTGTATTGGCGCAGGCGAACATCGGCCGTTTCGCGGTAGTAAGCTTACTTTCTTGAATAAGAACCTAAGAATCGATGCGCTACGCTGGCTTTAGCCTGCTCGCTCACGTCTTGGATCTCAGCAGATCGACATAAGCGGCTTCGATCAGCTGAGACCGCGCTATGTCCAGCTGCGACATCAGGTTGTCGGCCTCAAGAACCCCAGCCTCGGCAGGTTCGCCGTCCTCCAGTACGACCTCGAGTTCGAGGAAATCTCCCAAGCTTTCGACCTGGTCGAGGTGGATGCGGGTTCTGCCAGCAAGAAACAAAAGGCGACGCTTCCGAACCCGACCGACCTGCCCGTACGCTAATGACAGCGACTGGCGTAGCGTGTCCGGGGCGGAGGTGGGGGAGCGAAGGTAGAATGATTCCTTGGGACCTTGCTGATCGGCGCGGCGGTAGAAGATCAGCTCGCCTTCGCGGCCCGCGTCGCAGGCATTGATTATCACGTCGATATCTCTGCCGCGGATCAGTTTGCGCAGGGCGTTGAACTGGGATTTGGTCTCCGGCAGCACGGTCAGGGGAAATTCGTCCGGCAGGATGGGGAGGTTGTCAATGGTCCATTTCTGATACCGGGGATCGATTTCCTCGGGATAGGCAATGGAAACCAGGTGGCCCAGGGCAAAGGAGACGATGTAGCGGTCGCTTTCGAAATGGGTCTTCGTCCTGGTAAACGTACCGGGCAGGGCCTTGACGATATCGGCGGCAACGCTTGGTTTTTCAGCGATTATTAATGTTTTACCCATTGAACAAGGAGTGTGGAATTTTACGATTATTCAGGGAGTTCATGCAGGAAGGCAACAAGTTCCCGGTGCCATTTTTCAGGATTGTCCAGATAACACGGATGGGAAGCCCCGGCAATGATAAATTTTTTTGCCCCGGCGATCGAGGTGTGCAGGAGGTCGCAATGGGCGAGGGGGGCCACCCTGTCTTCCCCGCCCCAGACAATGAGGGTGGGGGCGGTGATGGAGGAAAGCCTGTTTCTGTTGTCGTCGACGCCGACCGCTCCCACCAGGACGAGGCCGGCAATGGATGATGGATGGCGCAGGGCGAATTCCAGGGCGATCCGTCCCCCCATGGACGGCCCGACGAGAACGACCCTGTTCAGGTTAAGCTCTGCCAGCAGTCCGAGCAGCACACGCTCATGGTCAAGGGCGCAGGCCGGCGATTTGCCGAAACCCGGCATGTCCACGGCGGCGGCATGAAAACCCTCGGCAGCAAGTTTCTGGAGGGTGCCGATTTTCTGCCAGTCAGCGGCCTGAAACTTCATGCCGTGCAGCAGGACGATCGTCAGGCGTTCGGGATTGCCCGCAGTCAGGCAGTTGATCCGGCATGAATCGATGAACAGCGTTGTAGATATGATTTCCGACATGGAATCGACACTAAGCGACATGCATGCCTTTGTCAACCGTGAGAAGGCACGGGCAGGAAGACGGTGCATTCATTTTCAACCGTTCAGGCACAAACGGTCAACGATCCAATGGGCGCTGACGGTGGCAATTAAACAGCATCCGGTCCGGAGGCTGCCCGTGTGCCTTGGTAACGGCGGGAACGGTTCACTCATTTTTCAATTCTTCCATCCTGCTCATGAGGGAAATATTCCACAAAGCCCCGCTCAGGCCTTCATGCAGGAGGGCGAGTTCCGCCTGCTGGATCGCCATGAGATCTCCCGTTTCCGCCTCCTGGGTAAAGAAGGTGACATCTCCGTCCTGGGAGGCGACAAGGGCGATTGCCTCGGGCTGGTCGTGAGCGAACTGGGCCGCGGACAGATGGCGGGTACCGCCCAGGTCGGAAAAATTGAGCGATGTTTTCGGGTATCCTTCGATCGGTTTCAGGGCCTGGAGTTCAAAGGCGGACGGCGTTGGCTCGATGGCCTCGATCTTGGCCCCGAAACAGTAGGTGTACCGGTCGGGCGTCATCACCAGCGCTCCGTCAACAGCCGTCAGTCGGGCAATGCGGCTGCACTGCTGCTTGATTTTTTCTCTCTGCAGGGCGGATTTGTCATGCCGTTTGGCAAAGGCTTTCTTGATGAAATCAAAAAAACCTTTCTGGCTCTTCAGTTGGCCCGACGGGGCCTGCAGATTTTCCAGGGAGGTGTCGAGAAAACTGGCGCCGCCCGTGTAGGGGACCGGGTGCCTGATGGACTGCTGCCAATCGCTCCCTTCCGGCACAATCAGTACCGTACCGCCGTGACCGTGGGAGCGCATGGCCTGGGCTATGAACAGCAGCGAGTTGTACCTGATGACCGACTCCAGGTCCGCTCTGCCGCGTGCCTCGCCGTGGGTGATCTTGGGCAGGATCGCTTTCATGAGGATGCCGGTATCGACAAAAACCGCCTTGCTTTCGATCAGGGCGGCCAGGCTTTTCCCGCCGAAGGTGATTAGAACGCATCCCGGACCCAACCCCTGGACCCATAAATCATAGGTGATGAATTCATCGGAACCGGTTCTGAAGCCCCAGACCTTGAGAAACCCCTGCTCATCAGGCCAGACGCTGATGTGGGCCCGGGGATTTTCCAGCGCGGGACCCAGCTTGACCAGGCTTTTCGGTGACAGCGGGATGGGCTTGTCGAAACAGAATGTGTCGGCCCCCTGCTCAGGTTTGCGGAAAATAAGGGAGACCGATACCGCCGTCCCTTCCTCTTTCTCATAGCTGGTCCAGAACACGGCGTCGATGAGAGAAGCCAGGTGCTCCTTGGACGGGACGACTCCCCTGGGGGGAGATGTGTCGAAGACCTCGAAGGGCGTAAAGGCGCTGTCAAGAGCGTTGATCCTGTTCCAGAGGTCGTCGATGAAATGTTGGTTCAGGATGAATGCGGCACTAACCATGGGTCTCGTTCAGTTTTTTTTCAATGGTCGGTCAACGGGGCACGACCCGACTGGGGGCGGCAGGCCCGGAGTCGGACGGGGCGCAGATCTTTGCGTCCTCCCGCCAGGATACAACAGGCGGGCCGAGAAAGATATTGAAAATTTGCCCATCCGTCTCATTGCCGGTCAAGGGGTTCGCCGGCAAGTTTTTCGTAGAGGCCCCGGTACTGATCCCCCAATCGCCGGACAATCCGCCGGTACTGTTCAATGGACCGTTTTTGCAGGGAGTACAGGGTGGGGATCACCACCAGGGTGAGAAAAGTGGCGACAACCAGGCCGAATATCACCACCACGGCCATGGAACGCCACCACTGGCTCGATTCGCTGACCCAGGAAATCGCCATCCTGTGAAAGTCAAAGGAAACGCCGGTAACCATGGGGATAAGGCCGAGGATCGTTGTCACCGCCGTCAGGATGACGGGCCGCAGCCGTGTCGCTCCCCCTGCAAGCACCGCTTCCCGGAGCGCATACCCCCTGGCCATTAATTTATTGGTGTAGTCGAGCAGAACGATCGCATTGTTGACCACCACGCCGGCAAGGGAGATGATCCCGACTCCGGTCATGATGATGCCGAACGGCTGGCGGAACAGCATCAGGCCAAGAAAGGCGCCGCCCAGGGACAGGATCACCGAAGTCATGATGATAAAGGGCTGGCCGACCGAATTGAACATGGTCACCAGGATCAGGAAGATCAGCAGCAGGGCGACAAGAAAGGCCTTGGAGAGAAACTCCTCCGCTTCCTGCTGAAACTCAAATTCACCGGTGAATTTGATGCTGTAGCCGGGAGGCAGAGGCAAATCGGCCAGGATCTCCTCCGCCTGAGCCCGGGCGACGGGGCCCGGGACCTTCATTTCGTCGACATTGGCCTTGACTGTGACCACCCGTTCGTTGTTGATCCGAACGATATCGCCGATGGAGCCGGCAAAGCGGAATTGGGCCAGGGTCGAGAGGGGAACCAATTCTCCGGAGGGAGCGGGGATCATCAGTTCGTGGAGGATGTCGGTCATTTTCCGGTCGGATTCCCGCAATTGGACGGTGATGTCATAATCATCGTTGCCCTCGCGGTAGGTGGACACCTCGAGACCGTTGTAGGCGGTCTTGAGGGCGAAGCCGATCATGTTGGTGGAGAGTCCGAAGAGAGCGGCCTTCTGCCGGTCCACCAGGATCTGGACCGAAGGGGTGCCCTCGTTGAAATCGTCCCGGACATCCATCACGTGGGGGATGCGGGCGATGATATTTTTGACTTTGGCGGCAAGCTCGCCGAGGACGGTGAAATTGTCCCCGGCTATTTCTATATTGATCGGCGCACCGGTGGGGGGGCCTTCCTCCTGTCTGGCGATGGTGATCTTGCCGCCGGCGATGTCGCGGATCCGTTCCCTGATGTCTTCCACGGTGTCATGGGTCGAACGTTTGCGCTCCTCGAGGTCGAGGAACCGGACACCGATATGATTGGGGGCATTGGGGTCAAAAGCGCTGCCCGGTCCGGCGGAGACAACTCCCTTCATGTAGATGTTGGTGATGTTCGGCAGGTCGCTGGGGCCATAATATTCCGTGTCCGTGGCCGAGACATGGAGTTTGGCCTCCATGGTCCGCCGGTATTCTTCCCAGGTATGGTCATAGCCGGCATCCGCTGTCCGGCTGCCGCCGGCGACAGCCGTTTCAATGCGCTGCAGGATGCGGTCGATGTAATCCATGTCGGCCCCTTCGGGGACATCGAGGTTGACATACAATCCCTTGGGATCAATATCGGGAAAGAATTCCACCGGTTTCTGCAGGCCGACGGCCAGCAGCCAACCCTGGACCATAAGGACCAGGACGGCGACGGCGGTGCCCAGGATGACGATGGGGTGCCGGAGTGAAAAATCGAGGACGCCGATGTACCGGGTCAGCAGAGGACCCTCGATGCGGACTGGCTGTTCGAAGGAGTCCGCCGGGCCGGCAGAGGGCTCTCTTCCATCCCGTCCCGTTTGTTTCACCCTGGCAAACAGGGACGCCAGGGCCGGATTGATCACCAACGCCACGAACAGGCTCGAGGAGAGGGTGACAATCAGGGTCAGGGGCAGATAGCTCATGAATTCACCCATTATGCCGGGCCAGAAGAGCATGGGAGAAAAGGCGGCCAGGGTGGTCATGGTGGATCCGATAACCGGGTAGGCGACTTCCGAGGTCGCCTTCATGGCGGCCTCGACGCGCGTGGCGCCCTGCTCCATGAACCGGTAAATATTCTCAATGATGACAATGGCGTTGTCCACCAGCATGCCGAGCGCCAGGGTAAGGCTGAACAGGACGACCATGTTCAGGGTGACGCCCATGATGTACAGCACCGTGAAGGACAGCAGCATGGAGAAGGGGATGGCCAGGCTGACAAGGATGGCGTTGCGCATGCCCATGGCGAAGAATATGACCAGCACCACCAGCGTTAGTCCGGACAGGATGTTGTTCTCCAGGTCAGCAACCATGTGCCTGATATCCTTGGCTTTATCCATGACCTTGGTTATTTCGGTCCCCGTCGGCCAGGACGGCCTGTTCTTTTCGATGACTCGGTCTACCTCGCCGGTAATGGCGATGATGTTTTCCCCCGATCGCTTTTTGACCGCGATATTGACGGCTTCCCTGCCGTCCAGGCGGGAGCGGCTGGTCTCTTCCTTGAAGCTGTCCCTGACCTGGGCGACGTCCTTGACATAGACGGGCTCGCCGTCGTGGGTCCCTACGACCAGCCCGAACATTTCATCGGGTGATTTGAATTCGCCCGGCACCCTGAGCAGGAAACGGCCCTGACCCAGTCTGAAGGAACCACCGGAAGTGTTCCTGTTTTCATCGATGAGGACCTGTTCCAGGGAATTGATGGTCAGGCCGTAGTAGGCAAGTTTTTCCGGAAAGACCTCTACCCTGATCTCCCGCTCCAGCCCGCCGGTGACATCGACCTCCAGGACTCCGGGGATGGCTTCGATATCGTCCTCCAGGTCGTCGGCAAGCTGCTTGAGGCAGGGCAGCCCGCAGGTTCCGGACAGGGAAAAGACCACCACGGGGAGTTCGGAAAAATTGACCTCAAAAACCCTCGGATCCTCATCCAGGTCACTGGGCAGTTCATTCATGGATTCGTCAACCTTGTCCTTGACGTCCTGCAGGGCCTTGTCGATATCGGTTCCGGTGACAAATTCGATGTTGATGGAGGAGAGGCCCTCGGAACTGACCGACTGGATTTTTTTCAGTCCGTCCAGACCCTTCAGTTTTTTTTCTATTTCGACGGTGATGGAAGTCTCGATATCCGCCGACGAGACACCCCGGTACTCGGTGGACACAAAGACATTGGGAATGGTGACGTCGGGCTCGCTTTCGCGGGGTAAGGCCCTGTAGCAGTATGTGCCGAAGACAAGAATCAGCACGGCCAGGACAACAACGGCAATACTGTTTCTGACGGCGGTATCGGAAACGATCATAACGGCGGGCCGGCAGGATCGGTTATGACGCGGACGACATTGACCTGCTGGCCTTCCTCGATGTCACGGTGCCCTTCGACCACGACCATGTCGCCGGTCTGCAGCCCATCGGTGATCTGGACCCGCCATTGTTCGAGAATCCCCATTTCCACCGGCTGCTTATGAACCGTCTGATCCCTGACGACAAAGACAAACTGTTCGTCGTTGCGGGTGATAACGCTGTAAATGGGGACGGTGATTGCGTCCCTGACCGTTTTTTTCAGCACATGGGCCCGGAAAAACATGCCCGGCAGGATGCTCCCGTCGGGGTTTTCTATTTCAAGCTCCAGGCGGTAAAGGCGGGCGGTGGTTTCCGGAGCGGGGGAAAAGAAGTATTTTTTTCCGGTTGCCTCAAGGTCGGCAAGGGCCTGGATGGTCATCCCCACCTCGGAAAGCTTTCGCACCGCGTCGACATCGGACTCGGGGATGCCGACAACTGCCTTGAGCCGGTCGATCTGCAATATTTCGGCTACGGGATCGGCGATGCTCAGCAGCAAACCGATCTTGGCGTCCAGTCTCCTGATGACCCCGCTGATCGGGGCGGTTATCGTACAGCGGGAAAGCTGGAGCTCCGCATTATCCATGGCCGCTCTGGCCGTGAGCATTTCGGATTCGCTGAGCTCGAGGTCGGCCTGGGAAACCGTTTTTTTGCTCAACATGGTCTTTTTTCGTTCATAATCGGCTTTGGCGCGCTTGTAGGCGGCTTTGGCGGAATCAAGGGCGATGATATAGTCATCCGCTTCGATTCTGGCCAGCACGTCGCCCTGCTGCACGACGCTGCCTTCCTGTACCAGAACTTCGGAAATACTACCGTGCACCTTGGCCAGCAGCTCAAGCCTGATCCAGGGTTCCATGACCCCGGGCAGATTGACGGCATCCTCGATGATCGACGGCTGTACTTCGAGGAGCACGACATTGACCGCCTTCTCGTCCTGGGCCCGGCCGGCGGCTTTTTCGTGTTCCAGCCGCGCCTTTTGCCGGTCGATCACTCCGGCAAGGAGTATGGCGAGGAGGATAAGGAGAAGCAACGCCAGTCGGGGGAGGTTGCGGAAGGCAAAGCGGAGGATGGCGAGGCGCAGGGGCGACGGCGGGTCGTTGTGTCGGCGCTGTTCATTCATGGCAGCCATCTCCCCGGTTTTCTGCAGGCACCAGCCCTTCCATGGCCTGTTGGAACAGAGCTTCCATGGCCATGCGCACATCTTCTTCAGTCAGCAGGCGGCCCATATACCAGGCACCAACCGTCATGATGTACAGGGCGTAAAAATGGCCGACCACCAGGGTCAGCTCAAGGTCGGTGCGGAGTTCGCCGCGCTGTTGGGCCCGGCGAAACAAGGGGACCAGGATGTCGATGTATTTGCTGTCGAGGGGGCCTGACCGGTCCACGGTCAGTTCCTTGGGGAAAACGGTTTCCCGCATCAGTATTCTGCCGAACTCCCTGTTCCGGCTGACAAAGCGGAATTCCCCCATGAACAGGGTCAACAGGCTTTCGATGAGCGGTGAGTCCTGACAGGACTTTCCCGCCAGTTCCCCGTAGACATAGGAGAGCTGCTCCTCGCAGAAGCCGAGGAAAATCTCGCTTTTCGATTTGAAATAGGTGTAAACCGTGCCCTTGCCGATGCCGGCCGCCCGGGCCAGTTGATCGATACTCGTGTTTTCGTATCCCTGCCTGCCGAAAAGATGAAGGGCGGCGTCAATGATCGCCGCCCTGGTCTGTATTTTTCGTGCTTCCCTTTTCCCGGTCATATTGTCTCTTTGTTTACGTCCAGTTTAATCTCGACCGCAGTCGGTTTTCTTACCAGGCAGAGCCCGGACCGTCAAGATAAAATCGACCGTGGTCGAGTTACAGGTATTACAGAGAGAGGTCAGTTGGTACCATACCGGGCTGCGCCCGGAGTTGCAGTTGGCAGTCGGCAGTCTGGAGTTTGAAGCCTGGTGGCTTAGAGGTTGAAAAGTCTGGTGGTTGCGCCGGGAAAGGGCGTAGGTTGGCGGTGAGTTTCACGAACCCCAACAATTCCAACCGCTTGCGTTGGGCTTCGCGAGCTCAGCCCAACCTACGGAAATGTGTCCGGCTATCGCCGGGAGTCGGCAGTTGGCAGTTGGCAGTCGGCAGCTTGGAGGTTGAAGCCTAGCGGCTTGGAGGTTGAAAAGTCTGGTGGTTGCGCCGGGAAAGGGCGTAGGTTGGCGGTGAGTTTCACGAACCCCAACAATTCCCACCGTTTACGTTGGGCTTCCCGAGCTCAGCCCAACCTCTCATAGCCCAGTCAAGTATTAAAATAAGAGCATTTTACCTGGCATTTGAGTGCACGAAAGTTATAGCCCTGTAGAGGATGGGACACTCTG
>JALHJD010000115.1 GCA_022837185.1 Desulfobacteraceae bacterium | reverse complement strand
GGGCAGGGCATTTTTCTCGAAATTATGGGTGTCGACCTTGATCCCGTAAAACAGGGCGGTGGCGAGGGCGACCGATGGTTTGATTCCCGCGGCCCGGAGGTACTCCACCATGATTGACGAGACGGCGCCATAGTTGGGTCTGATGTCGATGAACCGGGCATCCCACTGCTGGGTGACGGGGTGGTGATCGATGACGACGTCAAACACCACCTTTTCAAAGCATGGCTGGTGGGGAGGCTGCGAATCAAGCAGGACTTTCCTGTTGTAGTCCCCGAGTTTGAGGGTGTGTAAACGCTCAATGGGTATCCTGAGGCGCTTGACCATCTCCAGGTTGTTGAGCCGCCGTATCTCGTTGGGATAGCCGATGGTGACGTTCTGCACCCGGTAGCGGAGCAGCCGTTTCACCGCCAGGGCGCTGGCCAGGGCATCGGGATCGGCACTGATGATGATGAGAACACTGTCATCCTTATCGAAGACTTCCCAGAATCCGTTCAGCCGTGCCAGGGCGGAATTCCTGCTTTCGCTGCGGGTCACGGTATCGGCGATTTTTTCCAGCCGCTTCTGATTCTTCAAAAAGACTCCTGTAAAAAAAAACCACCGTTACAGCGACAAAAACTGTAGACAGTGGCGCGTGCGTGTGTGTTGATTCGTCTATAACTGATGTTCCCGCAAAAGGTGGGCACATGGACGAAGATTCTCCCGGTCACCCCCGCAGCGCCGTTGGCGAAGCAACGGCCTCGGACCGGGCTGTCCATGCCTCAACCCATGTTTTTTCCGGTAACTCTGTTGTTTAGCCGCGGAGGCGGATGCATTGAGAGCATGACTATAGCACAGGAAAGAAAAAATGCAAGCGGTCCCCATTCTATTGCCCCTCTGCCTGCAGGACCGGGACGGAAGGGAAGAGGGCGGGATCAGCGTGGGGGATGAACCGGGCCCCTGAAAAGCGGAGCATGAACTCCTGGTTGACATTCAATTCCAGGTAGGTGATCTTGCGCCTGATTTCCCTGCTGCGCTCCCGGCAGTCCCCCGAAAGCAGGACCAGCCCGGCCCCCCGCAGGGAGCTGTTGCCCGCCGGCTCATAGGTTGCCGGCGGCAGATCCGGTATCATGCCAAGGGTTATGGCGCGGCCGGGATCGATATGACCCCCGAAGGCGCCGGCCACATACACCCTGTTCAACTCGGCGAATTCAACGCCCACCTGGGCAACCAGGGTGGTGAGGATCGCGTACATGGCGGCCTTGGATCGTATGAGGGCGTCCATGTCGGCCTGGCTGAGCACGACCGGAACGCCGTCCGCGGCTTCCGCCCCCGGAACGACGATGAAAGCATATCCGGAGTCGTCGGCAACCAGATGGCGCTGGAGAAATTGTTCGTGGTCCTGCGATTCAGGCTTGGCAACCGGCCTGAATTTGCCGCGGAAATCCATGACCCGGGAAAGATACAGCTCCGCCGCCAGGTCGATCATCCCGGATCCGCAGATGCCGACAGCCGGTGCGCCGTCGATGGTCCGATAGGACAGGCGCCAGCGGTCGCGGTCGATGGCCACGTGCTCCACCGCGCCCGGTCCCGCTTTCACTCCCATCCTGGCCACGCCGCCTTCAAGCGCCGGGCCGGCGGCACCGGCACAGGCTATCAGCCAGTCCCTGTTGCCGAGAACCACCTCGGCGTTTGTTCCCACATCAATCAGCATGACGGTCTCCGCAGCGGTATCGAGCCCCGTGGCCAGAATGCCGGAAACCAGGTCACCGCCGAAATAACTGCCGATACCCGGCATGATCCAGACGGGCGCCATGGGCGCTATGCAGAGACGCAGCTCGTGGGCATGACAGGGATCCGGGGAATTGACCAGGGGAATATAGGGCTCCCGGCAGATATGAAAAGGGGTCGCCCCGAGGAAGAAATGCACCATGGCGGTATTGCCGGAGACACTCAAGGCCCTGATGTCGCCAGTGAGGATGCCGGCCATGCCGGCCAGCCGGCCGGCCAGCTCGTTGATTGAAGCGATGACGCTTTCCTGGAGCCTGGCCAGCCCCTGCTCCCTGCCGTCCCGTTTTACATCGATATCCGGGTGCCCGGCAAAATGAATGCGGGTGAGGATATCGGCGCCGAACTCGATCTGCCGGTTTTCAATCTGGCCGGCGGCCAGGGTGTCGCCGGATTGAAGGTCCAGGAGCGCAGCCTCCAGGTGGGTGGTCCCCAGGTCCAGGGCCAGGGCGGGAAGACGATCCGGGACCGCCGGCAGAAAATCCACTATCTCCAGGCAGGGGTCGAGCATGTTGACAACGGCGCCGCCCCGAAAACCCGCGGTACGAAACCGCAGCGCCACTTCTGTGAGCACCGGATACGGAATGCGTGGTTCGCCGCCTTTCACCCCCTGTTTGCTCAATTCCCGGGCAAGGGACTGCTTCAGGCGGTCGGCATCGGCCCTGTTGTCTTCCAGGCTCGGCTGCGGGGCCTCTATGGGCAGGCACCTGACCAGGGGTGAAAACGGCGGGTCGTTGATCATCATGCACCAGCGTGGTTCAAGGGAAGTCTGCGACTAACATGCTTGACGGCGGCAAGCGGCAGATGGTAAAATAATCAGCTTGAAATACCGAGGAAGACAGACCGCCTGCCCGCTCCCAACACGTTGCCCGGCACCGTATTCCTATAATTGACAAAGCGAATTCTGTCCACCGCAAACCAGCATCCAGCTTGAGCAGCCATTACCTTGAAACGCCTTGACCGGTACATACTTCGCCAGTTTGTCAAATATCTCATCATTCTGACGGCGGGATTCATCTCCATCTACATCCTGATAGATTTTTTTGAGAAATTTGACAATTTTCTGGAAAAAGGCAAGCCGATGAGCCTGGCCCTGAAATATTTCCTGCTCAACATTCCCTTTATCCTTGAGCAGATGGGACCTGTCTGCATTCTGCTGGCCGGGGTGACCACTCTGGGAATCCTCAACCACACCAATGAACTCATCGCCCTCAAGGCCTGCGGCATTCCACTGCGCCGGATCATCTATCCCATGGTCTTCGCCGGGCTGGGAATCAGTTTCCTTTTTCTGACCATGTCCCAGTTCGTTCTGCCGATTTCGGTCGCCTCGACCAACAAGATCTGGAACGAGGAAATCAAGGGCAGGGTACCCCTCGGCATATACCGCAACGGCCGCTACTACTACCGGAGCAAGGAGGGTTTTTATTCCTTTCTCAGGCCTGATCCCAAAAAAAACTCCTTCCACCACTTCTCCTTTTCCTCCTGGAACAAGGATTACCAACTCGAAACCCTGATTACTGGCGGCCTGGCGGCCTGGAGGGGCAACTCCTGGGCATTGTTCAACGGCCAGGTGCAGAAGCTCACCGAACAGGGACGGTACCGGGTGGAGGTTTTCCCCTATCGCCAGTTCGATTTCCCTGATAAACCCGAAGATTTTTTCGTTCCCCAATATCGCTCCCTCGAGCTTTCCCTGACCGGACTTTTTCTCGAGGCAAAGCAGAAGCAGACCAAGGGGGAGGAAACAAAGGCATGGGTCGATTTCTACGGCCGCATCTTCTATATCCTCCTCGGCCTGCCTCTGCTGGTGCTGGGACTGCCCCTGGTGCTCATCGTCTACCGGAAGTGGGGCAAGGATCTTTCCCTGGCCATCCCGGTCAGCTGCGGGCTGGCATTTGCCTGCTGGGGTTTGTGGGGGACCCTGCAGTCACTGGCCAAAGCCGGGTACATCGCCCCGCTGGCGGCGGCGTCCTCTGTTCATTTCATTGTCGGCGGCGTCGGCATCTACCTGCTGCTGCGGGAGGACTCCTGAAAATGTCCGCTGAAAGGATCGGCATTGTCGGGGTGCCGCCGCTCGCCGTGATCAGGGAGCTGCAGACGGGAACCTGCCGCATCATCGACCTTGACGAGCCCCAGGTCCACATGGCGATCGACCTGAGCGCCCAGTTCCTGCCGAAGGTGTATTGCGCCGTACTGCGCACCGTCGTCCTCAACGCCATGTATCTTGACCTCGACCGCATCTATATCGACGTCGGACCCGGAAAATGCGACTGTGCCCTGCACGTGGCGACGATACTGGAAGAGATCCTGGACACCCCCGTGGTCATGACCCGCAACCTGGATGACCGGCCCTTCGGTGTCAACATCTGCCGGACCCGGATGCCCCTGTTCGACAAGTTCATGGCCATCACCCGCGCCGTCCAGGTTGACCAGCCCTCCCCTCCCCTGCCTCCGTGCACTCCGACGGCGGGATTCTGGGGGGTGCCGCCCCGCGACTTCTCGATCCTCACCCTCTTCCCCGATACCACCCACATATACGGCTGGACGCGGTGCATGGAAAACAAGACCCCGGCAAACCTGGAACTGGAAATGCATGTCAACCCGTCTGTACCGACCGTGTTCTTCGCCCAGTCGTTCTGCGCCAAAACAGCCCTGGCCCACCATCTGTCCCGGCTCCATCCCCGGGCCCTTTACCTGGACTGTGATGTAACGGCCGGCAACAGTGTTAGGGCGAAAATTGAGGCCTTTCTCGAATTATCCGGGGTTGGGGGCAATACTGGAATGTGTGATGCTGCTGGCTGACTTTGGAACTTCATACTGCAAAATCCTGCAGACCGGCAGTGACGCCCGTCCCCGCATTACTCCGACCCGGGAACTGGACCGGGATTTCCTCGCCGATCTGGCCACCGGCCATAATGCCGCCCGGCGCAGCACCAGGCACATCAACGAATTGACCGCCCTGGCCTGGGGCGGAAAGCGGTTGATCGACGAGCCGGATTTCATTCTGCTGGACTGCGGCAGCCGCGACATCAAATTCATCCGCTACGCGGGGGGCAGGATCGCCGACATGGGCTGGAACGCCGAATGCGGGGCCTCCATGGGATTCACCATCGAGCTGCTCGGCCGGTACTACAATCTGGACTTCACCGAGGTCGCCGTACCGGACCGGGGTTTTCCCGTGACCTGCGGCGTGCTGGGTATGAGCAATATATTTGATGCGGTGGTTGCCGGTCTTTCGGAAACCGAGGCCGTGGCCCGATTTGTCCGGGGTATCGCCATGAACGCCTACCGTTTTGCCGGTTCGCCGGACAGATTGTACCTGTCCGGCGGCCTCTGCGACAATCCCCTTTTCGTCGGCTGCCTGCCCTGCCAGGTTGTCCCCCTGGGACGGTTCGTCCTGCTCACCGGCCTGCAGGAGCATCTGCGGCACCACCCGGCTGCGGCATGATGGGAAACACACAGGGAATCGTTTATACCACGGAATTTGTCACGTGGAGCACCAGCATCGACCGCATCATCACCGGTGCAGGTCTTGACAGCATACTGGCCGGCTCGACCCGGCCGATACTCATCAAGCCCAACCTGGTGGAGGCGCTGGCCCCGCCCTTCACTACCCCGGTCGCCTTGGTCGCCGCCCTGGTGGAGCGGCTCAGGGTGGTCACCGATGCTCCCATCATCGTCGGGGAGGGATCCGGCGCCGCCGGCTATGATACCTGCCATGCCTTTGCCGAACTGGGCTACACTGATATGGCCCGCCGGTACGACGTTGAGCTCGTCGACCTGAACAACGAGGAACCTGTGCGGCTGGAGAACGCCGGCTGCCGGCGCTGGCCGGAAATGTATCTGCCCCCCCTGGCGCTTGACTGCTTTTTGATCTCCGTCCCGGTTCTCAAGGCACACAGCCTGGCCGGGGTCACCCTGACCATGAAGAACATGATGGGGCTGGTCCCACCGCAACATTACCGTACCGGCGGAAGCTGGAAGAAATCGGCATTTCACCACCGTATCCAGGACTCGGTCGCCGACCTCAACAGGTACCGCACCCCTGATTTTACCGTGCTTGACGCGACCGTCGGCATGGCGGAAGCCCATCTCTGGGGGCCGACCTGCGATCCGCCGGTCAACAGGCTGGCGGCCGGATTTGATCCGGTGGCCATGGACGCCTACGGGAGCGGCCTGCTGAAGAGGAAATGGCAGGAAATCGGCCATATACGTTCGGTGAACCATGAACTTGGCCTGGCGCCGCCGCAGCGGATCGTTTCCGTCTGACTCCATCCTCCCTGGCGGAATCGGGCCCTGCCCCATCTGCGACCCGGCGAAATGATCCCCTGCCGATTGAACCTTTCTCCTCGCCCGGCAGCCGTTGCTTACACTTTGACTTGCCCTGGGGTTAAGGCGTATAATTCTTCCATGAACCTTGTCACGATCCCGGTTCCGAGGACGGGTTGTCCCCGATCTCCGTCGGCAGCCGGATCACTGCAAAGGGAGGAAAATCGATGGATCGGAAAACTACAGCGGGCGGCGGATGGAACCCCTACCTCGCCGGGGCTCTGGTGGGATTGCTGGCTGTCGTTTCGGCTTATGCGACCACCATGCTGCTGGGCAAGACCACTTACATCGGCGCATCGACAACCTTTGTCCGGGCCGCCGGTTTTCTCGAACGGTCGGTTGCCATGGAGCATGTTGCCGCCAATGAATACTTTGTCAAAACCAAGATCAAGATTGACTGGCAGTATATGCTGGTGGCGGGCATTTTCCTGGGGGCGCTGGGCTCCTCCCTGAGCGACAGAAGCTTTGCTCTGGAAAGCGTCCCGCCAACCTGGCGGGAACGGTTCGGGCCGTCCGTCGGCAAGCGCGCTTTCGGGGCATTTTTCGGGGGGATCGTCGCCATGGTCGGGGCACGCATGGCCGACGGCTGCCCAAGCGGCCACGGCCTGAGCGGGATGATGCAACTATCGATGAGTTCACTGGTCGCCCTGCTCATGTTTTTCGGCTTCGGCGTCCTGGTCGCTCAATTTGTCTATCGCAGGAGGTCGTGATGGGGACGGAACAATGGCTGGGTCTGGTAACGGGCATCCTTTTCGGTTTTTTGCTGCAGAAAGGCAGGGTCCTCCGCTTCGACAAGCAGGTCGGCGCCCTGCTGCTGCGCGACATGACGATACTCAAATTCATGTTCTCGGCGATTCTGGTCGGCATGGTGGGAATCCTGCTGCTGGCCGATCTGAAGATCATCACCCTGAGCCACAAGCCGATGAACGTCGGCGCGGTCGTCATCGGCGGGGCCCTGTTCGGATGCGGCTGGGCGATCATGGGCTTCTGCCCCGGCACCTCGGTCGGCGCCCTGGGGGAAGGGCGCTGGCACGCCCTGTTCGCGATCTTCGGCATGATCGCCGGAGCGGCGCTGTATGCCGAACTATACCCCTTCTTCCTCTCGACGGTTCATGCCTGGAAGGACCTGGGCAAGGTGGGGATTGCGGAAACGATCGGGGTGTCGCCGTGGCTGGCCGCCGCTGCTGTCTGGATCGGGGTCATTCTTCTCTTTTTCTGGTTCGAAAAGAAAAAAATCTGATCTTGCTCCGGTCAGCAAAGGGATAGAGCCATGAAATATCTCCCCGCCCAGATACTATTTCTGCTGCGGGACCGCCGGACGCGCCGCAACATCCGCTCCCTGGCGGAATTCCTCCTGGTGCTCGGCCTGTTCATCACGGGCTACAGTCTCATTTTCCATGTGATCATGGATTTTGAAGGCCGCGAATTCTCGTTCATCACCGGCTTTTACTGGACGCTCACGGTCATGTCGACCCTTGGTTTCGGCGACATCACCTTCCAGAGCGACATCGGCAAGGCCTTTTCCATCCTGGTGCTTCTTTCCGGGATCATTTTTCTCCTGGTCATGCTGCCCTTCACCTTTATCCAGTTTTTTTACGCTCCCTTTCTCGAGGCCCAGAGCAAGTCCCGCGCCCCCCGGCATCTGACCGAGGAGATTGCAAATCATGTCATCATCACCGGCTTTGATCCCATCACCATTGCCCTGGTGGAACGTCTGCGCCACTATCATTACGACTACGTCATCCTTATGCCGGACGTGCAGCAGGCCCTTGACCTGGTGGACCAGGGCTACAAGGTGCTGGTCGGCGAACTTGACGACCCTGACACCTACCATCGGGCCCATGCCGACAGGGCGGCCCTGGTGCTGGCGGTCAATGATGACATGAAAAATACCACCATTGCCTACACGGTTCGGGAAATCGCGCCGGAGGTACCCATTGCCGCAAATGCCGACCTGGACGATTCCGTGGACATCCTCCTGCTCGCCGGGTGCAGCCATGTATTCCAATTTATGAGCATGCTTGGGCAGTCCCTGGCCAGGCGCACCCTGGGGGCGCAAACCCGCTCCAACGTCATCGGCCGCTTTGAAAATCTGGTCATCGCCGAAGCTCCGGTCATGCGCACACCTCTGGTCAACCGGACCATCAGGGAAATAGGCCTGCGACAGGCCACCGGCATCAACATCGTCGGTCTGTGGAACCGGGGACGCTTCAGCCTTCCCAGGCCCGAAACGCGCATAGAAGCGAGCACCGTGCTTGTGCTGGCAGGCTCTGAGGAGCAACTGGAAGCCTACGGGAAGTATGTGGGCGAAACCAGCGGCGTTTCCGCTCCCGTGCTTATTCTGGGGGGCGGACGGGTGGGCATGGCCGCCGCCAATTCCCTGCGGGGGCAGAACGTTCCGCACCGTATTGTGGAAAAAAACCCTCGGCTCGGCGCGGTTGGGGCCAACATCATCGTCGGCAGCGCCGCCGACCACGAAACCCTTGTCAAGGCCGGCATCAACGAGGCCGCCTCGGTGTTCATCACCACCCACAGCGATGATGTCAACATTTACCTCACCATCTACTGCCGCCGCCTGCGTTCGGACATCCAGATTATCAGCCGGGCCACCCTGGACAGGAACATCAACGTCCTGCACGCCGCCGGCGCCGACCTGGTCATGTCCCACGCCTCCATGGCCGCAA
>JALHJD010000449.1 GCA_022837185.1 Desulfobacteraceae bacterium | reverse complement strand
AGCCCCAGCGGATCAGGTTTTCCAGGACCAGGCGGGGAATGTTGCTTGATTTGGATGACAGGCCGATAATGGCGATAGATTCGGGATAAAACAGCTTTTCCATGACAACCTCCAGAATATGCCGGGATGGAAATGGAGAACATTTCATTCTGGCTGTGGAAAAGTATAGGAAAACCGCGGCCGGGTGTCAATCAAAATACCGGCGGCGCCGGATGGTTCGATCCCGCCGCCTCAGAGATTCAGCACCCAGCGGGGCGCTTCGCCCTTCAGAACGCGGATCAGGTTGGTAAGCGCCATGTCGATAATGCGGCCGCCGGCTTCGCGGGTGGATCCGGCCAGATGCGGCGTCAGGATGACGTTGGCAAGCCCCCGCAGCGGATGGCCGGGAGGAGGAGGCTCTTCGGCAAAGACGTCGCAGGCGGCCATGGCGAGCTTTCCGGCGCGAAGCGCCGCCGCCAGCGCGGCTTCATCCACCAGGGCGCCGCGTCCGACGTTGATGAGAATCGCCGAAGGCTTCAGGAGCGCCAGTTTCTCCGCGTCGATGATCCTTTCGGTTTCCTTTGTAAGCGGCAGATGGAGGCTTACCAAATCGGCGGTTTTCAAAAGGGCGTCGAGCGGCGCAAAGGAGGCCTGATATTTTTTTTCTTCCTCCGAACCGAGCCTGACGAGATCGTAATACAAAAGGTTCGCGCCGAACGGAGCGAGCCTTTCGGCCACGGCGCGGGCGGTGCGCCCCATGCCCACCAGTCCGTAGGTTTTTCCCGCCAGCTCAAAAACGCCCGTCCGCTGCGCATGCATGAAGAGCCATTCGCCCTGGTGCGTTTTGGCGTCGTAAAACGTAAGCCGCTTCAGGCAGGCCAGAGCCAGCATGATCGTGTGCTCGGCGACGGAAAGGTCGTTGGCGCCGGGCGTGTTGGCCACGGGAATGCCGAACTCGGCGCACGCCGCGATGTCGATGTGATTGTAGCCCACGCTGGGCTGCTGGATGAGCTTCAGCTGCCCGGCCTCCCGGACAACCCGCCGGGTAATGGGCGTGGCGCCCGTGTAGTCGCCCAGAACGATGTCTGCATCGGCCATCCGGCGCGCAAGTTCGTCTTCGGGCAGCCTGTGCCCCTCGACGACGACAAAGGCCAGGCCGGGCGCCCGGCTCTCCAGAATGCTTTTAAGGGTGGCGTCCGTCATCGGCGCCGTGTTGAGGATCTTCATCCTTCCTCCTGCTTGAGTTTATTGCGGACAAACGTGATGTGCGTCCTCAGCAGATAGAACTGATCGCCGTAAGACGCGGGCACCTTCATTTTGTTGACTTCGCTTTCGATGGCG
>JALHJD010000448.1 GCA_022837185.1 Desulfobacteraceae bacterium | reverse complement strand
GCCACCGGCCGGGTGCTTTACTCGCGCAACCTTTCCGCCATGATCGATTCCGCCGGCTGCGAAGACACGCGTCCGGTGCAGAGTGAAATGGTTCTGCTCGAGCAGGCCAAAGAACGCGTCAAGCAGGAATTCCGCCGCGACATCGCCCCTTATTACGTGACGCGGGAAATCCGTCTCATGGACGCAACTGACGGCATCGCCTCGAAAGAGGCGATCGAAAAACTGAAAAGCGGCCTGGAATACGCGGGAAAAGGCCGCATGGACAGCGCCTGCGAACTCTGGGGCCAGGCCAGCACGCTGGCCGCCAATTCCCACGCGCTCACGTATAATCTGGGCGTCTGCGCGGAAAGCCGCGGCGATCTCGACGCCGCTCTCGGACTCTACAGGCAGGCGGACCGCATTTTGGGCAAACCCGACGACGATATCACGCTTGCACTGAACCGCGTCAGCGAAGCAATCAAAAACCGCAGCAAGCTCAAGGAACAGCTGGGCGTCAAGTAACCCCGCCCCGCCGTTTCCCTAAAAAACGGGAGGGGATTGTTTACAAAATAAAACATCCGGAGCACAGACGGCCCGCAAACGGCCGCCTCCGGAGGAAATCCGTTTCCGGTGCGCCGGCCTTTTCGGCGCGCACTTCAGCAGAAAAAATTGCAGCATGCAACCGAATAATCCCCGGCTTGCGTTACGCCGGGCAATGAGGTAGGAAGAACGGGAAATCGGAGAAGCCGAACATTCCGGCTGTGATGTCGATCAAACGATCCGGATGGAATGCATGTTGAACTTCTTTTCCTTATTCACCCGTCCGCCCCGGCTGCACGGCCTGCCCTTCAAGCCGTATCGTATCTATTTTGCCCTGGACAGGCTGGCCTGCGGCGTGGACAACATCCATATCGACGTGCACGTCAGTCCGCAACTGCGCAATGTCCTCAAAAAAACCGCATCGCTGGTGCTCGTCAAGCACACCCACACGGACTATTATTTTCAGGATTACAAGCGAGACCTCTGCGAAAGCGAAAAGGACATTTTGCGCAATCTCTGCACGGAGATTCTGCAACACGCCATCAACCGGGCGAAAACGGAAGCCGAGCCGCAGATCGACTACCTGGGGCAGGTCGCCCTGGCCAAAATGTTTCTCGAAGAAGTTCGCATTCAGTACAGAAATCTGGTGGAAAATTTCGAGCAGCGGATCCGGTCCTACCAGCTCTCCTCGCGGCAGGGCGACGTCGCGGGATTTCGCACGCGGGAAAAGCTGGCTGAAATCAAGCTCAACCAGAACCGCATTCTTCGGCAGGCGGGGAAGGAACTGTTCCAGATTTTAAC
>JALHJD010000447.1 GCA_022837185.1 Desulfobacteraceae bacterium | reverse complement strand
CCTCCTTTGAAATTTTTCGTTTTAATGAAATTCACCGCTTTGTTCGCGGCCGCTTTCTACCGGCAGGCAACGGAATAAAAGGTGATGACGCAATGACCAAGCCGGGACTTCTCTTGCCGTTTTCCAGCAATTGCGCCCGCGGCGCAATGTTTAAGGACCCTGGCGAATGACAGCCGTGACACGTTCCGGCTCTGGTGGCGCCGGAAACCGAACGCAGGTGAGTGAGAATCGTTTTTGCGCTGGAAAGAGGATAAGAAACAAGGCCTTTGGTGTCAAGGACATGTTTAACAGGAAATGTTTAAGAGGACCGGCCCGGCCTTGAAATATCCCTTTTCTTATACTAAGGTGTTTGCGGCAACCGGACTGAAGTCATGCTTATTTCGTTTGGCCGTACGCCCGCCGAAGCCGGCAGGACGCGGACCGCGCCGCCAGGGGGCGGTGCTGCGGGCGAAATCAATCTCCTGCGACTCGGCAGGCTCTGGGGGATGCACCCATGCAGAAAGTCCTTTTCGGAAAAACGGGCTTAAGCGTTTCGGCGCTGGGATTCGGAGGAATTCCTCTCATTCGTCTCGGCCAAGAGAAGGCCGGCGATGTTCTGCGCCGGGCCTATGAGAAGGGCATCACTTTTTACGATACGGCCAACATGTACCTCGACAGCGAGGAAAAGATCGGCGCCGCCTTTCGCGGCGTGCGCGACAAAGTGGTGATCGCGTCCAAATCCCTGAAGCGCGACGCCGCGGGCATGGCCGGGCACATCGACAAAAGCCTCCGGCGTCTCCAGACGGATTATATCGACCTCTATCAGCTGCATCAGGTGTCTAAAGAAGCGGACTGGCAGGCCATTATGGCGCCGGGCGGCGCGATGGAAGCGCTTGGGGCGGCGCAGGCCGCGGGCAAAATCAGGTTCATCGGCTTTTCGTCCCACAGCCCGGCAATGGCGGTGAAACTGGCCGGAACCGGTCTGTTCAGCTCGGTCCAGATTCCCTTCAACTTTATAGAAGCCGCAGCGGCAGACGAACTTTTCCAGGCCGCCCGGTCAGGCCATCTCGGCATCCTGGCGATGAAGCCCTTTGCGGGCGGCATGATCGGCAATGCAAAAATCGCCTTTAAATTTTTGCGGCAGTATCCCGATGTGCTGCCCATTCCCGGTTTTGACTCGGTGGCCGCTGTGGACGAGGTCGTCTCTTTTTATGCAGCCGAAAATCGGATTACGCCGGACGACCTTGCCGAGATGGAGCGTTACCGAAAAGAGCTGGGCCGGCAATTTTGCCGCCGCTGTGAATACTGCCAGCCTTGCCCCAACGGGGTTATGATCACGCAGGC
>JALHJD010000114.1 GCA_022837185.1 Desulfobacteraceae bacterium | reverse complement strand
GATGCCCCCCACCAACAGGCTGACCGCGGCCACGGCCCCCAGCAGAGTGGTCAGAATCTGGGTGGTGCCGGTGAGCATCCTGGTGATTTCCTTCATATCCATGACCTGGAAGTCATCGCTTTTCGATCCCGAGATGTGGCGCCGCTCCCGCATCAGGTACTCGATATCGCTTTTGGCTTTGTCCGTCGACCTGCCCTCGGCCACCGAGACCTGGATCAGGCTGATGTCCTGGTTGCCGGCGATCCGCCGCTGAAAAGTGCGCAGCGGCACCAGGACCAGGTCATCCTGGTCGGAGCCGAAAGTGGACTGGCCCTTGGCCTCCAGGACGCCGATGACCTCGCAGGACATGTTGTCCAGGCGGATATTGCTGTGCAGGGGGTCCTGTTGGCCGAACAATTCCTTGGCCACCGTGCCCCCGATAACACAGACCGCCTTGCCGGCCCGCAGTTCGGTATCCAGGAATTGACGGCCGGACCCGATGGTCCAGTTGCGAACGATGAAAAACTGGTTGTCGACGCCGGTGACCGAGGTGGCCCAGTTGGCGTTGCCGTACACCGCGGTGAGCCTCCGGGTGGCAGAGGGCGCAACCGCGGTGATGGCGGGGATCTCCCTGGCGAGCGCCTCGACGTCGGCGGAGTTGAAGGGCGGTGCGCCCGCGGCCGATCCCGGGCCCATGCGCTGGCCGACCCGGATCATCAGCAGGTTGCTGCCCAGGCTGGCAATCTGCTCGGTGACCTGGGCCGTGGCCCCGCTGCCGATGGTCACCATGACAATGACCGCGGCCACGCCGATGACGATACCGAGAATGGTCAGGAATGAGCGCAGGACATTGCGGCGGATTTCCCGCAGGGCCAGGAGCAGGGAATTGGTGAGCATCAGTCTCCGCCTCCGTTTGTGCTGATGGACTCCACCAGCCCGTCCCGGAACAGTATTTCCCGTTCCGCGTACCTGGCCATTTCCTCCTCATGGGTGACCATGACGATGGTGATGCCCAGTTCCCGGTTGAAGGAGGTAAGCAGTTCCATGATCTCGATGCTGCGGGCCGTGTCCAGGTTGCCGGTCGGTTCGTCGGCCAGGAGCAGGGCCGGTTCGGTGACAATGGCCCGGGCGATGGCCACCCGCTGCTGCTGCCCGCCGGAGAGCTCGCCCGGAGTATGGTGCTCCCAGCCGGACAGGCCTACGGCGGCCAGGGCCTCGGCTGCCCGGTGATGGCGCTCGCGGGCCTTGACGCCCCGGTAGATCAGGGGCAGTTCGACATTTTCCAGGGCCGAGGTGCGGTTCAGCAGGTTGTACCCCTGGAAGACGAACCCCAGATGGTGGCGGCGCAGGAGTGCCCGCTGATTGCGCGTCAGCCCGCTGACGTTGATGTTTTTGAACAGGTAGTTGCCGCCGGTGGGGGTGTCGAGGCAACCGAGGATGTTCATGCAGGTCGATTTGCCGGAGCCGCTCGGCCCCATGACCGCGGTAAACTCCCCCTCGGCGATGCGCAGATCAATCCCGCGCAGGGCCGGCATGGCGGCCATGCCGCTGCCGTAGACCTTGGTGACGCCCTGCAGCTCCACCAGGGGGGGGCGCTCTGTTCGTGTCCGGGCCGACATGATCATTTCTTCCTGCTGATCGACTCGATGATCAACTCCATGCCCGGGGCAACCTCTCCTTCGACAATTTCGGTCATTATGCCGCTGGTGGCGCCGATGGTGACTGGAACGGCGACGGGCTCGCTGTTGCGCAGGGTCCATACCTGCTGGGCCTTGCCGGCCCCGATTCCGGTGTTTCTCTGCTGCTGGCGGGGCCGGCTGGGGCGGGGAAAAAGTTTGCTGATCAGGCTGCCGCCCGAAGCGTTCACGCTTGCCTCTTCCTCCGGCGCCGGCGGGACGAAACGCAGAGCGGCGTTGGGCACCAGCAGGGCGTCATTGATCTGGTTGACAACGATATCCGCCGTGGCGGTCATGCCGGGCCGCAGGGAGAGATCGGAATTGTCCACGTTGAGGACCGTCGGGTAGGTCACCACGCCGTCGGTGGTCTGCGAGCCGAACCGTACCTGGATGATGTGGGCGGGATAGGTCCGGTTCGGGTAGGCATCCACCGTAAAGGTGGCCTGCTGTCCGTCCCGGACCTGGCCGACATCGGCTTCATCGACGTCAACATGGAGTTCCATTTTGGTCAGGTCCTCGGCCAGGGTGAAGAGTACCGGGGCCTGCAGGGAGGCGGCCACGGTCTGGCCGGGCTCGACGGTGCGGGCAAGGACCACGCCATCGATGGGCGACAGGATAATGGCTTTTTCCAGGTTGGTCTGGTCGAGCCGCAGCTTGGCCTCCGCCTGGGCGATATTAGCCTCTGCCATGGCCTCGTTGGCCAGGGCGCGTTTGAGAGCAGTTTCCGCCTGGTCGAAATCCTGCTGGGAAGGAATTTTACCGCCGCTGAGTTCCCTGACCCGGGTAAAACGTATCAATTCAAGTCTGGCTTCCATGACTTCAGCCTCGGCCTGCCGCAGGTTGGCCCGGGCGGATTCCACCGCGGCCCTGGACTGGCTCACCTGGGCTTCGAGCAGGGTGGTATCGAGGCGCGCCAGCACCTGCCCGGCCTTGACCACGTCATTATAGTCGACGGCCACGGATTCTACGGTCCCGGAAACCTCGGTGCCGACATCCACCTGGTTGGTCGCCTTCAGGTTGCCGGTGGCGGTGACGGTGACGGTGAGGTCGCCGCGCTGCGCCTTCACGGTGCGGTACTCGACTGCCGTGCCTTTTCTTCCCCCCTGCCACTGGAAAAGGAGAAAGACGACTGCCAGGAGGACCGCAGGCCAGAGGAGCAGATGCTTCAGATACCTGCTTCTCTTCCGGTGCGGCTCCAGGGACAATGTCCGCTGCACGTCAGAATCGTCTTGTTTATGGGGGCCGGTCATACGTTACCATCCTTTAGGGAATTATTCTTCTGCAAGTGAACTCCACCCTCCGCCAAGGGCCTTGTAGAGGCGAACCAGGTTGGCGGTCACGGTGCCCTCGCTCTGGGCCAGTTGATCCTCGAAGGAAAGGAGGGACCGCTGCGCGTCCAGGACGGTGGTGAAGTCGGTGAGGCCGACACTGTACTGCTGCTCGGCAAGTTCTTCTGCCAGGCGGGCCGCTTCGACCGCCGCGGCCAGGTGCTCCCGGCGGAACTGCTCCTCGGCATAGGCGGTAAGCGCATTTTCCACTTCTTCGAGAGCGCCAAGTATTGCCGCCTCGTAGGCAAGCAGGAACTGTTCCTGAACGGCCGTCTGCACTTCAACGTTCCGACGGATGGCCCCGGCATCGAAAATATTCCAGGAAACAGCGGGGACTATGCTCCAGGCGTCGCTGCCCGATTTGAACAGATCCGTTGAGGAGAGGGATTCCAGCCCGATGGAGCCGCTCAACCGGAACCGGGGGTAGAGATCGGCGGTGGCAGCCCCGATGCGGGCGGTCTGGGCGGCGAGACGGCGCTCGGCGCCGCGGATGTCCGGCCGCTGCCGGAGGGTTTCCGCGGGCACCCCGACGGCCACCGTTGGCGGCAGTCCGGGAACGGGACGTGCGTCCGCCAGCAGTTCATGAATGGTGCCGGGGATAGCCCCGGTCAGCACGGCCAGTCGGTTTTTTGCCTCTTCCAGCGCGCTTCGGAGGCTGGGTATCTGCGCCCGGGTGTTTTCCAGATTGTACCGGGCCTGCTGCAGTTCCAGGACATTGCTCAGGCCTGCCTGGTAACGCCAGTCGATGAAGTGGTATGATTCCTGTTGAACGGCAAGGTTTTTTTCCGCTGCAATCAGTCGTTGCTGCGTGGTGCGGACATCAAGGTAATTCAGGCCAACCTCCGCCGTCAGCGTTACCATCACGTCCCGCAGGTCCTCCCTGCCGGCGTCCAGGTCCGCCTCGGCTGCTTCCACCGAACGCCGCACGCCACCGAAGATATCCACCTCCCACCCCGCGTCAAAACCGACGGCGTAGAAGCTGCGGGTCGCCCCGCTGCCGCTGTTTTCACTGGATTTGCTCCTGCTTGCCGATCCGCCCGCATCAAGGACGGGGAACAGTCCCGATTCACTGATGCCGAGCCGGGCACGGGCCTCGCGCACCCTGGCCATGGCCTGCTTCAGATCGAGATTGTTGCTGACGGCCTGTTCGATGAGCCGGCTCAGGACCGGATCCTCCAGGGTCGACCACCAGCGGGCCATCTGCCTGGTCTCCATGCTTTCACCCGATAATCCCTGTCTGAGGCCGGTGTGCCAGTCGGGCGGCGCGCTGCTTTCCGGCGGCACATAGTCGGGACCGACAGCAGCGCAGCCGGTAAGGGTCAGGACGGCAAAAATCATCAGCCGGGTGAACACCTCTCCGGTCAGGGGGGATTTTTTCTTCCCACACCACGGTAAGGCAAGGCCTGTTCTGCGGGAGAGACGATGCGGGGGCTTCATGCGGTTGTCTTGCATCCTCAAGGAATTGGTGGCTTCGGCAGTCAACAGGGTGGTAGGCCGAGGGCCAGTTGCGTTTGCAGCACGATGAGGTCCTCCATTTTCCGCAGATATTGATTTTCGTACCGCTTTTCGTGCAGATCGGCCAGGATGAGGTCCATGCGGTCGGCATGAAAAAATATCGGCGTATTCATGATCAGATCGCGGAGAAAGGCCTCGCTGTCGTCCATGGCCGGATCGATGCGCCGGAATAATTCCCTGAGGGCGGCATGGGTGGGAATCAGCAATTCCCTTCTGAAGATTTCCCGCAGCGGACCCTCGTTGCGCATGACCTGGAAGACCACCCGGCAATGCCAGTCGGGCAGCTCCCGGCTGAAGAGCAGAAAGATATTGCGATGGACAATGGCGCGGATGACCTGTGCTTGCCCCAAGGGGGTTGCGGTATCGTGCTGCTGCAGCAGATCGATGACCGGATGGTCTTTCCAGGCCTGCATCACCTCCTGGACAACGGCCTCAAACAGTTTGTCCTTGCCGCCGAAGTGATAGTGGATGCTGCCGGCATTGACCCCGGCCCGGCGGGCGATGGCTCGGATCGACACCGAGGCGAAGCCCTTTTCCGCCGCAAGCTGTCCGGCGGCATGGATCAATGCCGCCCTGGTTTTTCTGCTGGTTTCGTAGGTCGCCAACGCGTTGCCCCGCAAATTAAATTCAATCGAATGGCCAAATTTAGTCGGTTGAGTGAAGTGCGTCAAGGGAAAGCGGCTCATGTTTGCATATTGCGCAGGCCATCCGTCATGAATTTCCTGTTCTTTTAAGAGAATAGGAATTGTTGCCGAACTTGCAATTTCATTCGAGAGGAGTATCATATAATATGTTGTTTCAAATGAAGATTCCGACTTGCATGGGGTGTATTTCATGATCGATGATCCGGCCGCAGCCGATAAAAAGCACTGGTATCACATCGACGTTCATCCATGGGTTTTTTTTACTTCGGGCGGACTTATCCTGCTGTTCGTTCTCCTGACGCTGGTTTTTCACAACTACGTTGACAACTTTTTTTCCAGGCTCCAGACCTTGATCGCCACCTACGCGGGATGGTTTTTCGTCTGGACCATGAACATCATCCTCGTGTATGTTGTTTCGCTGCTGCTCGAACGCTTCGGGACGATCCGCCTCGGCGGGGCGGAGGCGGTGCCGGAATATTCCACCATCGGCTGGTTTTCCATGCTCTTTTCCGCCGGCATGGGGATCGGCCTCCTCTTTTACGGGGTGGCCGAACCGATGTTTCACTTTGTCGCCTCACCCCTGGTGGAGCCAGGCACCGCCGAGGCGGCGCGGGTATCCATGGACCTTACCTTCCTGCACTGGGGGCTGCATCCGTGGGCCGTCTACGCCATCGTCGGACTGTCGCTGGCCTTTTTCTCCTTCAACAAGGGGCTGCCCCTGTCGATCCGCTCTGTTTTCTATCCTCTGATCGGTGAAAGGATTTACGGCCCCATCGGCAACATCATCGACATCATGGCGACGGTCGCCACCCTGTTCGGCGTGGCAACCTCGCTGGGACTGGGTGTGCAGCAGGTCAATGCCGGGCTCAACCATCTTTTCGGCATTCCCCAGAGCATCGGGGTCCAGGTGACGCTGATCGCCCTTATTACCGCGGTGGCCACCTGGTCGGTGGTGCGGGGCATCGATGCGGGCATCAAGCTTCTCAGCCAACTGAATATTGTTTTTGCCGCCGGCCTGATGATCTTCGTGCTGCTGCTGGGGCCGACGCTCTTCATCATGAAGGCCCTGCTCGAAAACATCGGCTTCTACCTGCAGAATCTGCCGCAGCTGGCAACCTGGAACGAAACCTACGAGGCCACGGACTGGCAGCAGGGGTGGACTGTTTTTTACTGGGGCTGGTGGATTTCCTGGTCGCCCTTTGTCGGCATGTTCATCGCCCGGGTCTCCTACGGGCGCACCATCGCGGAATTCATTAAGGGGGTGCTGTTTGTCCCGACCATGATTACTTTCATCTGGATCACCGTTTTCGGCAACAGCGCCATCAATATCGAAATGTTCGGGGCCGGCGATATCGCCAGGGCGGTGCAGGAGAACATCCCCGTCTCCCTGTTCAAGCTGCTGGAACACTATCCCCTGGGGACGCTCAGTTCGCTTCTGGCGATCCTGGTGGTGACAACCTTTTTTGTCACCTCGTCGGACTCCGGCTCCCTGGTCATCGACATTATAACGGCCGGCGGCAACCCGGAGCCGCCGGTCATCCAGCGGCTGTTCTGGGCCATCCTGGAGGGTGTCGTGGCGGCCGTCCTGCTGCTCGGCGGCGGCCTGGTCGCCCTGCAGACGGCGGCGATTTCAACCGGCCTGCCTTTTTCGCTGGTGTTGCTCGGGATGTGTTTTGCCCTGCACAAGGGCCTGGCCGAGTACAAGGAGGGGCAGACCTTTGAGATTTTTACCGGAGATGCCAAAACCGTGGAGCGCCGCGCCCGTCTGACGGAAAAGCTGCCGACGTATGGACGCCGTCGTTTCTGGTAATGGCCCTTGCTTACCAAGGAGGTACCGTGTGCATTCCCTGATTCGGATCATTGTCTTTCTTTTGCTGCCGGCGCTCGTCCTGTTCACCGGAGATCCGGCCGTGGGCCGGGACCGGTTGGTGGTGAACCTGGCCTACACGGATTGGTCATCCTCGGTTGCCGGGGCCCACGTCGCACAGGCGGTGCTGCAGGAGAAACTCGGCTGCCGGGTTGTCCTGCAGCGCATGGAGGCCGAGGATATGTGGAGGGCCGTGGCCGAAGGGCGCGCGGACGCCATGCTTTCGGCCTGGCTGCCGGTCACCCATGCGGAGTATTTCGACCGCTACGGCGGGCAGATGGTTGATCTCGGCCCCAACCTGGAGGGGGCGCGCATCGGCCTGGTGGTCCCCGATGTCGGTGTGGGGCGGCAGACCGATCCCCAGGGACGACGGGTTCGTCCCTATATCAGGGCCGAATCCATTGCGGACCTGGGCAGGTACGGGGCTGAATTCCGGGGCCGGATCGTCGGCATCGACCCGGGAGCGGGCATCATGCAGCGCACGCGGGAGGCGCTGGCGGCCTATGGCCTGCTTGACTACCGGTTGATCGAAGGCAGCGAGGAGTCGATGACCGCCGAGCTGTCCAGGGCCATCCGCCACCAGGAATGGATCGTGGTCACCGGCTGGACCCCGCACTGGATGTTTGCCCGCTGGAGCCTGCGCTTCCTGGACGATCCGAAGCGGATCTTCAGCGGTTTTGAATCGATTCACACCATGGTGCGGCCGGGGCTCAGGGAGGACATGCCCGATGTGCATGCCTTCCTGGACCGTTTTGCCTGGACCCCGGAGGAAGCGGCAACGTTCATGGTATGGAATCAGGCGGACCAGGGCCTGTACCCGTACGAAAAAGCGCTGCGCTGGATGCGCACCCACGAGGAACGGGTCGCCGGGTGGTTGGAAGGACTGAAATAGGGATCGACAAACCCTGCCGTTCCTGATTTTGAAAAGGAAAGGGCGCTAAAAGTACCGGAGGAAGCATGTTACAGACGATCTGCCTGAAATTCAGCGGCGGCTGTATGATGGTGATGCGGCAGCAGGGTGAGGCCGTGCATTTTCTTGGCACGGCCTTTCTCGTCCACGAGGCGGGCTATCTGCTCACCGTCGCGCACATCCTGCCCAGGGAAGGAAAACTGCTGGTGGTGCCCGGCGATCAGGGCGCTGATTTTACCCCCGTCAGTCAGAAACGGGTGACCACGCTGCCGGTGCGCATCGTCCAGCGCAATCCGGACCGGGATGTCGCCCTGCTCAGGATCGACCAGCCCATGGAGATGCGCCTGCCTGATCATTTTCTCGGCACGGCGGAAAACATGTGCCTGGGCGGCAGCGTCATGACCATGGGCTATTCCTTCGGCCACCAGACCCTGCACACCCTGGTGGCCATGGGCGCAGTTATCTCGGCCAAGATGCTTTCCAACAATCAGAGCCGACTGCTGCTGTTCGACACCATGGTGCACGACGGAGACCGCGGCGGTCCGCTGATCAGCGTCGCCGACGGCCTGGTCGTCGGCATCATCAACGGGCGTTTCGACCCGCTGGAGGCCTCCCGCGAATACACCGACGGCAGCAAAACGGTCGCAGCCAATACCAATATATCCTATGCCATTGCCGTCGAGTACGGCATTGAACTGATTGAAAAAGAGGGACTGAAGGCCCACTGAGCCACGGACCTCCATACCCCCTTGTCTGTCCCGCGGAAGGGACCTTGCCGGTCAAGGCCGGTATATTTTCAGCGCTTTTGCTGACTTTTGCTTTACCTGGAGCGAAGTTTTATTTCCCTCCGGCAATTGCGCCGTACCTGGTATGGGGGTTTGTCTTGACCCGCCAGTTTCTGGTGACTTTCTCGACAGAAACTGGCGGGTCAGGGATGGCTGCCCTTTTGTCCGGGTTGTGATCCGGAGAAGAATCAGCAGACAATGACGGCCATTTTTGCCAACGCAATTCCCGCCGCCGAATCCCGGCTCTCAGCCGGTTGGTGAGGGTGCCGGTCCCGGCGCATCATCCGTGTCAGGCCGTTGTTTTTCCGGAAATTTGGGAATTTTTCCCTTTGGCATATTTCTTGATGTTTACAAAGAATCAAAAGAAGTTGTGTTGACAGGAGGTGTTGTCAGACCCTGTCAGGGGAACAGCGGATGCCGTTCCGGTCTGAGCGGTGAGCGGAATACACATCCCGTCAAAAATGCCGATACTGCTTCTCCCGACGGATAACCATGGACAAAGGCTCAAACAGGAGGTGAACGGGACAAAAATACAGTTGCCACGAAGAGTCGCCGTTTTGGCGTATTGCGTCATCCGGCATAAGGAGAAATGAAGTATTGGAGGGGGCACATATGTACGGAACAAAATGTCTATTTGTATTGCTGTTTGTTTTTTCCATCGCTTCCGCCGCGGGAGCGGGAAACGGCTACATGGGAGGGGACGGAGACTTTAAAGGCGGAGGTGGCGGAGAGGAAGGAGGCGGCACGCCGATTGAAGAGCCCGGAACGGATGCGACAACCGGAAGCCTGTACGGGGACCTCTTTGTCATCCTGCGCTATCTGGGCGGTGGAAGCAAAAATGTGCCGGCCGTGGACGCCAACGGCGATCCGATCATGACCACGGGTGAGTGGACCGATCCGGCAACGGGCATTGTTTATTATGATGTTCCGCAGCAGGCCTGGACCACCGCCCCGGCCGTGGGCGGGGAGCCGAAGTTGTCAGAGGAATTTGCCAGCTACACCATTATCGATGAGGAAACCGGGGAATACATCCCCAATCCCGTGACCGGCACCATCTACTATCCGGCGCCCTATCCGAGCCAGTGCGTGCAGCCGGTGGCCAATTTCGAGCAGTGGGGGGATATTTCCTCCAAAACCGGGCTCTCCGACAATCTCCTTCCCATCATCATGACCTATGATGCGACCTGGGAGCGCACCGAATGCGAGGTCGCGCCCGACATCTTCATCGCCGCCGGGGAAACCTGGAACGGGGTGACCTACTACACGGACATCTCCTATCCCGACCTGATCCAGGAGGTCTCCTTCGGCAGGCTCAACCTGGGGCGGGCGCCCCAGGCGGTTCTCGACGCCTCATTTGACGAGGCCGTCATGGCGATCAACCGGGCCAAAAACATTGTGCTCGATGCCTCGGGCCGGCTGCTGCTGACCACCGACGTCTATGATGAGTTCCTCACCAATCCTGACGGGACGCCGTTACTGATCGGGGAGGTAACCAAGGCCATCGACTCGCCCAAGGAAAACCTGGCCTTGTATCTCAAGCTGATAAAGGACGGCCACCTGATTACCGCCGGAGTGGACAGAACCCCCATTGACAATTCAATTCAGGGCGGTATCCCGCTGTGGAAGCTGCTCGAACTGGAAGACGGTCCGTCCCAGGCCCTGCGGCCCACCATCGACATCGCCCATCTGCAGAGTTTCGGTCTCGGCCACCTGGTTGACGCGTCCAATATCGTGACCTACTATACGTACCGCGACGCGGAGGGCGGATTGGTCGTCCAGACGGACCCCTGTTCGGCGGACATCGTCTGTGAACAGTGGACCGGGATAGTCGAGCAGGCTGAAGGTGATGTATGCGCCGGGGAGGATTTCCCGTTCAGTGCCTCCTTCCTGGCCGCTGCGGCGGACAAGACTGGGGTATTGAACATCGACAAGATTGTTTATCTCAATTCCATCATGGGCATCAACATGGTCGTCGGCTACAGCGAATATGACGAAAACCAGGAACCGGTCCCCGGTGCCGTTGATTATTCCAAAAACCCCATTTATTTCAATTTCGGGGCGCACATGAATCAATACCAACGGGGAAATACGTTCGCAAACCGTGGTAATGTGGAGTCGCCGGCCGGCAGCGGAACTCCAGCGACCTATGACGGTGAGGTGACCGTGCTGGTGCAGCAGGCTGATCCTCTGAACTGGCGGGAAACCGATATGAACATTTTCAGCACCGTATTCGGTTCGGAACCTTTCAGCGGCAGCGATATCACCGGATTCACGGCGATGGCGGATGATGACTTAGGGGTGATTGACTACATTCATACCTATCAGATTCCCGGGTTGCGGTAGGAGACAATCGGGAACGGCAATAAGCATCTGCCCGGCCTCTATCCGCGGCCGGGCAGATGCATTTTGAGGAACCCCCGCGCAATCATGGCGCATTTCGAATTTATGGCCTTCCGGCCTCCCGGGTTCAAAAATCCTTATACTGCAATTTATTCCAATTTATCATATAATGATTCTTATCCTCCCGGTCATCCCGGGTTAATGATGGATGGGCGATCATATCGCTTTTTTTGTTCAGCGGAAAAAATCGGTCGGACAAGTCATCTCCTGTTCGGTTGATTTGGATGAGCAAAAACTGTCGGTTTCCCGCAAGGGCACCTGTACTATGAAGCCGAAGAGTCTTGCCCAACGGATATTCTGGTGGATGGCTTTTGTCGGCCTGGTTCCTCTCCTGGCCATGGCCGTCCAGGGATATTTCTGGATCGTGCGGGAGATCGAGGAGGGAGAAAAGGAACACCTGGTTGCCGTGCTGGAATCACGGTACAGCGGCTCGACCAGAATTTTCGAAGGGCTGCAGGAAGATTTTTTCACCGCCAGTTCGTCGCACTGCATCAGGACGCTCTGTCAGAGCCATCAGCCTCCGCCGGACCAGAACACACCTCTCTGCCATGTGCTCGACGCCCTTCGCAGCCGTGAGAATTACTATAAATCAATATTCATCTACAATGACGACTGGGAAATTATCGCGGCGTCCAAGATCACCGATGACATTCTCAATCCCCCACCGGCCTTGCGGGAACGTCTGGAGGGCAGCAACGACCTGATTGTCGCCGATGAACTGGACTTTACCGGGAACGAGGTTATTGCCCAGGTCGGCCAGTCCTTTGCCAACAGCGGCTCCAGAGTATACATTGTCGGCGTTCTCGACCTGTACCGGCTGGCGTCCAGGCTGACACAGGACGACAGCGGGCTTGGAGAAACCGGGAAGATCTATGTCCTGTCAAGGAACGGGCGCTACATTGCCCCCCCGCGGGGCTCTTCAGAACTCCTGGGCAAAAAAGGCACAGGTTCGGCCGGGCTGCTCTCCGAGCCGGGCACGTCTGTCCTGCGCTACCTGGACTGGCGGGGCGTGCCCGTTCTGGGCGTTTCCGCCCGGTTTCCGCAGATAGACATGTTTCTGGTGGCGGAGATCGACGAGGCGGAAGTTTTTCGCCTCCCCCGCCATCTCGCCCTGAGTGCCATCGTTATAGGTCTGTTCACTCTGGTCATCGTCTTTTTCATTTCGATGTTCAGTTCGAGGAGCCTGTCTCTCTCCCTCCGTCAACTCGCCCAGGTGGCCAAGGATATTTCATCGGGGAACTACAAGGAGCGGGCGCCCGCCTTTGCGGACAGGGAGACGCAGGAAGTGGGGGAGGCCTTCAACCAGATGCTGGATCGAATTGAAGTCAGTCAGCGGCTGGTGATCAATACCGCGTCCCTGGCCGCGGTCGGCGAATTAAGCTCCGGCATGGCTCATGAAATGAAGAGCCCGTTGTCCTCGATCAGGATCAACCTGCAGGCCTTGCGCAAAAAAGTGGCCGGCGACCCGGTCCATTCGGAATTGGCGGAGATCTCCCTGCAGCAGTTGCAGCGCCTGGAAACGATGCTCAACGAACTGTTGCATTACAGCAAGCCCCTGACGCTGAAACCGGAAAAACTCTCTTTTGCCCGGTTATGCGGGGAGGTTGAGCAGGCCATCGGCCGGAATGTCAGGGAAAAGGGACTGACCCTGGATATTGATGACCAACTGGGGGACGTCGAGCTGTTCATGGACCGCGAACTCATGGTTCGCGCCCTGACCGGCCTGGTTGACAACGCCATCCAGTTTTCGCCCCCGGGCGGCAGGATAACCCTTTCCGCCAGGAAAATGGAAGGCGGAAAGCCCTGGTTCGCGATCCAGGTCGCCGATGAAGGACCGGGAATTCAGGAACGGCACCGTGAGAGGCTGTTCCAGCCTTTTTTCACCACCCGCCGGCAAGGGACCGGCCTGGGGTTGACCAATGTCCGGAAAATTGTCGAGCAGCACGGTGGCACGGTATTTGCTGAAAAAAATGTTACACGGGGTTCTGTCTTTACCATCCATTTGCCGCCCACTGAATTTGCAGCATGAATACCATTCTTATTGTTGATGATGACCATGCCCTCTGCCGGTCCCTGGAGCTGCAGCTCGGTTCCGCGCGGTATAAAACCGGCTCGGCCTACAGTGCCGCCGAAGCCAGGGAACTGGCCTGCTCGTTCCAGCCGGACCTGGTCCTGCTGGATCTCAATCTTCCCGACCAGAGCGGCCTGGAACTCCTGCCCTTCCTGGTGGAAAACGGCCATACGGTCGTCATCATGACCGGTGAGCCCAACAACAGGCTGGTTGTTGAGGCCATGCTCCAGGGTGCCTATGATTATCTGAAAAAACCCCTTGATCTCGATGACCTGGCTGCCCTGCTCGCCAAGGTAATGCTGTT
>JALHJD010000446.1 GCA_022837185.1 Desulfobacteraceae bacterium | reverse complement strand
TCCCGACCAGTTGTCTCCCCCTATGTCCGGCGGGACGACTGATTCAGCCTGGACATCAAAACCTTCCCGGTACCCGTCCATGGGGGTTGCCGGCCTGGAGAGGGACGGCTGGACATTCGGAACAAACCCCTTTACCGCGCGTATCGTCCCATCGAGCCGGTCCAGAACGAATCCCCCGAAATACCCCGGCATGACATTGAGCGCATCGGGAATCGCGCCGGGTTCATGGACTCCCGCCTGTAATCCGTACAATTGATTCACATCGTTCACCGCTGTAAAAACCACCCGGTCATCAAGAATGGCGGTCTCATCCCGTTCAATCGGTCCCAGTTCGCTTTGGACAAGCAGGAAGGAAGAAGGATCGGCTGCGGCCTGTTCCGGGACCGGATCTTCGCCGCCGCCCGCTTCCCTGGCAATATAGGAACCTGACCGGACAACCTGCCGCTCCCCGTTGACAATGAGAAAAAAATACTCAAGGGAGTGCGATCCCTGCTGGAAGGCGGGAAGAGCACATTGATAGCTGTTTCCGGACAGATGGTCCATGGCGACAAACAGGTATGGCATGTCGGAACCGGCCTTGAAATAACACCTCGCCGCCGTTATGCCCTTCGTGTCGCTGATCCGGACATCCAGCATCGCCCTGGCCCCGGCCGCGAAAATCCCCATGGCTTCGTGACCCACCACCGTGTCAGGAGGAAAAGAGGCAAAGACCGGCAAAGCAGACATTCCCAGGAACAGAAAAAACAGGATGACACCCTTTCCAATCCGCATCGGAAACCTCTATGTGTGCACGATACTGGCCACGTCAAGATATTCTGTCAGAACGCCGGCATCCGGACCGAAACCGCTGTGTCCCCGCTAATTTTTTCCCCTTCGGGAAAAAATCGGGAGCTTCCGCATTGGTGGTCATCTGGATGTACCGGGGATTCGGTCACCCTGTTCAACCACGATCCGGCCGCCTGTTCATGCTCCCCTGCAAAACCGTCTCCGGCACCGCAACCGCGCTATGCAGCAGAGGAGCATCGAGGACAAACATATATACAAATCCTCCAATTTTTCAATGAAATTCTCTCTGAGAATATTCTTCTTCTCGTGAACAACATGCCGGCAGATCAGGCAGATAGGATACAGAAATGACCGCGCGCCACCAGACCCCTTGTCGAATCGGGACTCCACTCTTTCCCCTCAGGGCCAAACCAGTCAACCGGCTTCATTGCTCAACGACCCTTTGTGTTGCCGTTATGTAAATTTTTATATTCAGGCATTCCTTTTGCTTTCACCTCCTGCATGATGACCTGACCATCGAGATCGTCATGCCGAATAA
>JALHJD010000445.1 GCA_022837185.1 Desulfobacteraceae bacterium | reverse complement strand
CAGATCAACCACGAGAAACCGGCGGAGACCATCTCCCACGCATTCTTTCAGGTTGACCAGAGCCGCAAGACCGCTTTGCTGGTGGATCTCCTGCAGAAAAATACCATGACATCAACCCTGATTTTCACCCGCACCAAGCACAAGGCGAAAAATCTGGCCCGTCACCTGCAGAATGCGGGCTTCCGCGCCACCTCGATCCAGGGCAACCTCTCCCAGAACCAGCGCAGGCTGGCCATGGACGGATTCAAATCCGGCCGTTTCTCCATTATGGTGGCCACCGACATCGCCGCCCGGGGCATTGATGTCTCGGACATTTCCCATGTGGTGAACTACGATGTTCCCGATACCGCGGAGGCGTATACCCACCGCACCGGGCGGACCGGCCGGGCGGAAAAAACCGGCCAGGCCCTGACCTTTGTCACCGCCGACGACGGGCAGATCATCAAGTTTGTGGAGCGGAACCTCGGCGGCAAAATCCGGAGGGAGACCGTGCCGGGCTTCGCCGCCCGCATCGCGGAGAAACCGGAGCGCGAAACAGGCAGAACCGGCCTTCGCGCCAACAGCCGGCGGAAACCGTCGGCCGGTAAATGGAAAAACAGAACAGGCCGGGCCGCCTCGTTTGATTTCGGCATCACCGCCTCGGCAAAAAAATAAAATGCGGCCTGGCAGTTCAGGCCGCCCGCCGGGCTCCAACCAACGGAATCCGGTTTTAACAACAAATGGTTTCCCAGTGAAACCGAGTAGCAAGGAGCAGTAACATGTCTGAAGGAACAGTAAAATGGTTTAATGATTCAAAGGGATTCGGCTTTATCCAGCAGGACGGCGGCAAGGACGTATTTGTCCACCATTCCGCCATCCAGGCGCAGGGTTTCAAGAGCCTGCAGGAAGGCCAGAGGGTCCGCTTCGACGTCGTTGACGGCGCCAAGGGACCGGCAGCGGCAAATGTTGTCGCCCTGTAATTTCTGTTTATAGCAGGATCCGAAAACCCCGCTTGCCGCGGGGTTTTTTTTTGCCTTTTTCCCTCTGCCCCGGTTTCTCCCGGAGAGAAGCGACTCGCCGGCACCCCCGAACCAGCGGCCCCCGAACAGGGAAAACAAAATCACTTCTATGCTCAGAGACTAATTTTTGCTATCATGCAACAAAGGACGAGCCTCATTGCCTCTCCGTTTACCAGGAAAAAAATCCCTTTGGGGCAAAATTGCATGGAGCATGATCACTAATGCGTATGTTGAAAAGACAGAAATGGGAAAGCCGGCCCAGGGTGTTCGACATCCGTCTCCTCATTCTTCTTCCACTGTTTTTCCTGCCGCCGGGCCTCTCCGAGGCCCTGGG
>JALHJD010000444.1 GCA_022837185.1 Desulfobacteraceae bacterium | reverse complement strand
GCATTAACGAAACGCTGAGCCGTACGATTCTGACGTCTTTCACCGTTTTTCTCGTCCTTTTGGCCCTGTTTTTCCTGGGCGGCCCGGTGATCCACGATTTCGCGTTTGCGCTGCTCGTCGGCGTGGTCATCGGCACCTATTCATCGATTTTTATCGCAAGCCCCATCGTGCTTGCCTTCGAAAACGTTCATATTTCCAAAGGGAAGAGGAAGAAATAAATTGTCGTCCTTGGCCGCGGCGGGATTTGTTGTTTTCATCCTGGTTCTGTTTGCCGGTATTTACCTGGGCTTGTTCGGATTGCCCGGCGCGGTCGTCATCTTTCTCGACGTTTTGGTCTACGCACTCGTCACGGGCTTTGCCCAGGTCGGCTGGAAAGTGATGTTGTTTCTGCTTTTTGCCGCCGTCCTGGCCGAAGCCTTTGATTTCTGGGCCGATTCGCATCATCTGGCGCCGACGCCGGCAACCGGCGCTTCTCTGGGAAGCGCAGCCGTCGGCGCAGCGGCGGGCATGGTTATTCTGACGCCCCTCTTGTGGAGTCCAGGCATCTGGCTCGGCTTTTTCCTGGGCGGACTGGCAGGTTTGCTGCTTGCGGAGCGCCGCCGGCAGTCGCGGCTCTCTCCTCCCCCGCCGTCCCCGGCCCGGGCGTTTCTGACCCTGATCGGTCTGCGCGCCGGAAAAGGCTTCCTGTCGCTCATCATGATTTTTGTCTCGCTGTCCAACATCTATTCCTAGGAGCCTCCTCCCGCATGAAAGAAAGCAAGCCGCAAAACGACGCCGCAGAAAAAGCAACCGGCCCCCCCGCCGCAGCCCCCCCGTCAAAAATCCAGGATGTCATTGAAATCATCATCATCGCCATCCTGGTCGCCGTTGTGGTCCGCACGTTCGTCGTTCAGGCCTACAAGATCCCCTCCCGGTCCATGGTTCCGACGCTTCTGGTCGGCGACCATCTGCTCGTCAACAAATTTATTTACGGCATCAAGGTCCCTCTCCTGCGGAACGTTCTGATTCCAATCACCGATCCGCAAAGAGGCGACATTGTCGTTTTCATCTATCCCAAGGACCGCACCAAAGACTACGTCAAAAGGGTCATCGGCGTGGGGGGAGACAAGATCGAAATTAAAAACAAAAGCATCTTCATCAACGACCGGCCGTACCGGGACTCCTTCGGCGTCTATTCCGACCGGACCGTGATTCCGGCCTTCGTCCAGCCGCGCGACAATTTCGGCCCCGTGGTCGTTCCCCCGGGACATCTTTTCGTCATGGGGGACAACCGGGACGAAAGCGCCGACAGCCGTTTCTGGGGTTTCGTGGACCTCAAAGACGTGGAAGGCAAAG
>JALHJD010000443.1 GCA_022837185.1 Desulfobacteraceae bacterium | reverse complement strand
GAAGCTCCCGGCTTCAGAAAGAGACGCCATCAGTGCGAAGAAAACGAGCAGGACGGACAAAACGGCGACGGCAAAGCGAAACGCGCGGGGGCCGACCGGCGGATGCCACCGTCCCGCAGAAAGCGACCAGGCCGGAAGCCGCCAGGCCTCCTCCGCATTGTGCACCAGCACACCGGCCGTAAACAACCATCCAATAATTGCAAGCGACATAGATCCCCGCAGACGCGGCCTCAGCGGTTTTGCGCCGCCCTTCTTTCCGCGCATTCCACCGTATTTTGCAGCAGGAGGGCGACCGTGGTCGGACCGACGCCGCCCAGTCGGGGCGTGATCCAGCCGGCGACTTCCGCCACGGATTCAGCGACGTCCGGAAGCAGCTTCTTGCCCTCCCAGGAAATGCCGCCGCTCACGACGACCGCGCCGGACCTGACCATCTCCGGCGTCACGAAACCCGGCACGCCCACGGCAGCCACCAGAATCTCCGCGCGCAGCGTGTAGCGGGAAATGTCGGGAACGCCCGTATGCACGACCGTCACGGCGGCATTGGCCCCGCGCTGCTTTAAAGAAAGCATGAGGGCCAGCGGGCGCCCCAGCGTGGGACCGCGTCCCAGGACCACCACCTCCCTGCCGGCCACGGAAATCTGATAATGGGCGAGCATGGCCAGAATGCCGGAAGGCGTGCAGGGACGGGGCCCCGGCTCCTGCAGGACAAGCTTTCCCAGGTTGATCGGATGCAAACCGTCGGCGTCCTTTTGCGGATCCATGTAAAGCAGCGCTTCGTTGAAGTCGAACGTGCGGGGAACGGGATTCTGGATGATAAAGGCGTCCACGTCCGGATTGCCGTTAAATGCAGCGACGGCCGCCAGCAGGTCCGCCTGCGCGGCGTCCGCGCCGATGCGCGTATCAAACGACCGGATGCCGACCGTCTGGCAGGTTTCGTGCTTTTTCCTCACGTAACCCGCGCTGGCCGGGTCGTCGCCCACCAGGATCGTTCCGAGGCCGGGAAAGATTCCCTTCTGTTTCAGCTTTTCCACTCTGGCGGCCACGTCGGCCAAAACCGCGTCCGCGACAGGTTTCCCCTCCAACAACCTTGCACTCATCAAATCCTCCTTAACGGAATGCCCTTCAGTATTTTAGTCTTCAGAAACAGGATCCGCCCCGGCGGCCGTTTTACCTCCGGGACAGGCCGATATATTTTATTACAGCTTCCCGCGACCTTCTTCACAGCCCGGCCGCTTCACCGGGTGCTGACCTGGATTAAATAGATATAGATCGGACTTCCCATAATATCCACTTCCAGCGTCATGGTTCCCACAAGGAAGTTCCAGTCATCGGAAAC
>JALHJD010000113.1 GCA_022837185.1 Desulfobacteraceae bacterium | reverse complement strand
ATCGAAATCGCCTATGATCTTTATCATTGACACCTGAATCATGAACTTGCCAAAACTCTCTACTCTATTGTGCTCCAAAAAAATGTGGGTAAAGATCAGGCTCTACCAGGGGGGAACGGACCAATGCCCGGATCATCACCGCGACGCACAGGGACATTGAAAGCCTGGTGCGTCAGGAAAAGTTCCGGGAAGACCTGTACTACCGCATCAACGTAATGAAACTGTCCCTGCCGCCCCTTGTGCAGCGCAAGGAGGACATCCCCCTGCTGGTCGATCATTTCGTCGACCGCTTCAACAATCTGCAGGGCAAGGACATCATCGGCCTGTCAAAGGAGGCCATGGCCGTCCTCATGCTCCACTCCTGGCCGGGCAATGTCCGCGAGCTGGAAAACACCATAGAGCACGCCTTTGTCATGTGCCCCGGAAACCTCATCCAGCGCCGCCATCTCCCCCAGCACCTTGTCCCCAAGTACAGTCCGGCGTTTCTGCCGGCCGGCGTCACCCTCCGGGACATCGAAAAGTGCGCCATCCATGACGCCCTGGAGCGGAACGGCTGGAAAAAGGTCGCCACGGCCCTGGAACTCGGCATCGACAAGAACACCCTCCGCCGGAAGATACAGCGCCTCGGCATTCTCGAGCCGTCATAGTACCGGGCCAAACCGGTCTCCGACTTCCAGCCGGGAACGGGATCAATCTCCAGGAAAATAAAAGAGGAAAATCCACCGCATGGCGGGCTTTCCGGTAAGGGAGAAGCTTCCTCACCACCCCCAGCCCGCCAAGGGTGAAACACCGGCACGGCAGGGATTCTCGTGGATCATGGGCATCCGTGCCGCACCCCGAAGAAGCTGCCGGGAAAGGAGATCAGGTAAAGAGGCCTCCGACACTATCACTACTGGACCCGGCAGCTTCGTCGAGGAGCACCCTGCTGTCATATAAAGGAAAAAGCCTCCAAAAAGGGGTAAGCCAGGGTGGGGAGAAGAGACGAACTGTCAAAGGCATAAAGCCTCCCGAAATGCAATTCTCTCTTCTCACCCTGGCGCCTTGAAGGCTCTTTCAACGGGTATGGCATTTCAAACGAATGTGAGCAGGCCCGATAAATTTTACCAAAACAATAACACCAACAGACTTGAGAAAAAATTTCTTCCTCTTCATTCCTTTTGCCGCAGGTGGATCGGCATTCTCCACCGGACAGCAGTGTCTGTCCAACCCTGCTGCATCCCGCCGGGGCTCTCTTCCGGCCGGGATACGCTGAAATGATTGTTCCCTCCCTGGAATCGATTAATCCGTACGAATCAAGGGCACGGTTGGTGTTCCCCCTGCGTCTGCCCATAAATAGGTTAATATTGTTCAAAAACTCCAAGACAAGGATTGAAATACGTAACAAACAGGGGCGTCGCTCTTATCCTGCAGTGTCACAACATATCTGACCCACAAGCCGTTTATGGACAGGCAGCCGGTGGGCAGCTTTCAGGTTGGGGGCATGCGGCCAGGGCAGGCCGCATGCCCGGATATGGGCAAATACAATTATTATTTAGGTTTATTACCGGGATGACCGCCTCCACCTCCACCCCAATGTCCATTTTGAACAATAACAGCCTCATCCGTATGACATCCCGCGCATTCCATGTTGCCCTGCGTGGCCGGAATAACCGAATCTGCGCTGGAATTGTGGCAACCGATACAGGTTGACGTTTGAGCCGATACGCCATGAGACGTGTACGAGACACCCTGCATCAACTCTAGCGCGAACGCCGCCAGGTCGCAGGCTATCTTGGCGCAGCGGTCATTCTTGTAGATGTTGCCCTGACCGTCTGTATCCGCAAGCGTTACCCCGTTCGCCGCGCAATACTTGCTGATGGAGACGTGGCACAGAGGAGACTCGGCAACAGTTGGCGTCAAATATTCCAAGGGGATGGGCACCTGCTTGCTGCTATGCCAGGTTTCCGGATCATAGGCGAGGTCAACCGCATTGGTGGGAAATGGAGTCCAGGTGTAGTAATCCATGACCTTACTGGCAAGCGAATGTTGGCCACACATATTCAACACCAGACAGACACCGTTGGGCACGCCGCACAGGCTGCCCGTGCCTCCGACCCCTCCGCCGCCGTAGACGAACCAGCTCGTCGGGCCGATCGTTATTTCATCCCAGACTGAAGGGGCATGGGCGATTTGCATTGCTTCCACGAGACCGGAAGCAGCCGCGCTCATTCATCCGCCGCCTGTAAAATACCACTTCCAGACAAGTCTTCTTACCTCGTCAGGGTCAATGGAGTTGACATAGTCAATCGGCATATAGCCAAGGGCAGCATGTGCTTTCCCCGGCCGCACCAACCCCGCCCCCAGCCCCGCAACCAGGGCGCCCGCGCCCACAGCCCCGGTGCTCTTGAGAAAACTTCTTCTCGATTGATTTACTGACATACGTACCTCCTCTTTTGATAGTGAAACAGTGAGCTTCGAATGAGCCCCTTTTACCTCTTGAACCTGCACAGCAATATCCATGCTCAGGAGGAGGCGAGCTGCTGTTTATCATGAAACATCCCGATACCATTCGATATCCTGGCGAGGAAACCCCGATGCAAATGCAAGGAGGAAAAGGATTATGGGGACATAATGCACCCCGACAGATTGTATCGGGAACAATCCGTACCCATAAACCGGAATTGAAAAGAAAAATAGAATTAAGGATTTTCAGAAAAAATTGATATAATGAATATAGGTTGAAATTCCGGGTTGGGGGACCCGGTTTTGTCGGCATCTTCCCAATCAAGCAATTGCCCGCCACCGGAATGATGACCCGTTTCAGGCTTGCACCGTTCAGCCGCAGGGAGTTCGACAAGGAGCTCTACAGGCCGGGCGTCATCTCCTTGACCCGCCTGGTCTGGGGATCGCTGGGGGCCGGCCTGCTCATGTTCGTTATCGCTGTCCTCTCCCAACGCACTGATATCGGCGTCTTATACCCGCCCCTGGCAGCCACCTGCTTCATCAACGCGACCTGCGTGTATCTGCGGGTCGCCCGGCCCAAGTCCGTGATCGTGGGCCACTTTGTTTCCACCATCGGCGGCCTGCTGGGGGTAGCACTGGCTGCCCGGCTCTTTGCCGGCAGCGAACTGCTGGTACCGGCCAAGCTGGGCTTTGCCGTGCTTGCCGCCGCCGTCTTCATGCAGATCACGGATTCCGACCATCCTCCGGCGGCCGCCACGGCTGCGATTCCGGCCATTCTGCCCCTGCCCGCCCCTGCCCTGTTCCTTCCCCTGCACATGGCCTGGGGCGCTGTGATCGCGGTAATCTTCGCCACGGCCTGGAACCGCGTCTGGTTCGAGTGTCCCGCTCCGGACGGCGAGACCTGCGGCTCCTGGTTCGGCCTGCATATGGAAAAGCCGGATATCGCCGGCACCCTGGTCTGCATCTTCGCCTTTGTGCTGATGTGCGCGAAGCCCTGGCTCCCCTGGCTGTACCAGGCTGGGATGGCCGTGATGCTGCTTGGGCTGCTTGTACTTTCCTTTCATCACCTGTTCACCCCATTGATGGTCAGGGGCCGGGAGCCGTCCAGCGGGCGGCGGACTGGAACCCCCTGACAAAGGAGGAGTCATGAAGCATGACGGCTGGATTCCGACCGCCTGTTACCAGTGCAAGGCGGAATGCGCCATCCTGGCACGAGTCGAGGACGGCAAGGTCAAGGAAATCAGGGGCAATCCCAGCGGGCGCGGCAAGGCCTGCGTCAAGGGCATGGCCGGCGTTTCCCTGCAATACAGCCCCGATCGCATTACCAGGCCGCTCAAGCGGGTAGGCGAACGCGGCGAGGGCAGGTTTGAGCCCGTCTCCTGGGACGAGGCCCTGGACATCATTGCCGCCAAGCTGAACGAACTCCGGGACAAGGGGGAGGCGCACAAGCTCACCGCCAGCTTCTTCCCCCACTCGATCACCGATCCCAAGTGGCGTTTTCTCAACGCCTACGGCGGCTTCATCAACACGGCCCTGCCCCATTGCGACTCGGCCAAAATCGTGGCCTTCATCAAGACCATGGGCGGGGTGCCCAACCACCATATCCCGCCGGCGTGGTTCACCGTGCCGCCGGGGGGGATAATGATCATGGCCGGCCGGCACGCCTTCGGGGGCCTGGATGACGCGGCGGTGCCCCTGGACATTCTCGAGGCGCGCAGGCGGGGCGCCAGGCTCGTGGTCCTTGACCCGTTCTTCAGCGAGGACGCGGCCAAGGCCGACTGGTGGATACCCGTGAGGCCGTCCGGGGACACGGCCCTGTTTCTGGGCATGATCAACCACATCATCGCCCGGGAGATGTACGACCGGGACTTTGTCGAGAACTGGATCAGGGAAGGCGATTTCGACAAACTGAAAGAGTACGTCAGGGACAAGACGCCGGCGGCCATGAGCGTTATCTGCGACGTCCCGGCCGCCGACATCCGGAAACTCGCGGAGATGTGCGCCGAGGCCCCGTCGGTCGGCGTGGACAGCTTCAAGGGCATCATGCTCGGCCAGGCCCTTGACTTCGGCCACGCCTGGACGATCTTCCTGGCCATTACCGGCAACATCGACAATCCCGGCGGCCAGCCCCTCCCCGACCTGACCCCGCTCAGCCCGGTCGAACCCGTACCCGCCGGACCCAGCCTGGCCGAGAAGGGCTTCCACGTCACCGGCCCGGACAGGGAAAAGTTCCGCAACTACTCGTTCATCATGGAACCGACCTGGTACCAGGCCCAGGCCATCAAAAACGGCGGCCTGAAGGTGCTCATCAATTCCGAGGCCAACCCGGCCCTGACCGAGATGGGCCAGTCCGAATGGTGCAGGGCCGTGACCATGAAGGAAAACGGCGCCTACAAACTGGAGCTGCTCGTCAGCTACGAGATCATGCTCTCCGAGACCTCGAAATACGCCGATCTGGTCCTTCCGGACAAGACCTATTTCGAGCGCTGGGAGCTGCTGTACATGCCATGGTGGTACAATTTCGGCCAGGGGGTGCTGCTCCGCCAGCCCGTTGTCGAAGCGCCGGGGGAATGCCGGCATTCCAACGAGGTCTTCATAGAGCTGGGCAAGCGCCTGTGCCCGGAATACTTCGCCTTCCGGGACGATGTCGAATTCTATGACATCCAGCTCGCCGGCCTGGGCCTGTCCGTGGCCAAACTGCAGGACATGGGCGGCATATGGTCGCCCGGCACCATGGGATTCAGGAAGTACAGGGACGCCGGCGGCTTCGGCACGCCCAGCAAAAAGATCCACCTTTACTGGGAAGACCTGGAAGAAGCCGGCCAGGCAATGCCCAGGCCGGGGCTCGCGCCTGAATACGAAGCAGATGCCGAGGCCTATCCGTTCATCCTCGTTTCCTACCGCAGCATTTTCCACCAGGGCACCGGCCAATGGTCCCACAACAATCCGCAGCTCAGGGACCCGGTCAGCGGGCTGTATGAAAATCCGGCCCTGATCAACCCCATCGCGGCGGAAAAGCTGGGCATCAAGGACGGCGACAGGGTCACCATCGCCTCGCGGACAGGCGAAATAGAGGCCACCGCCAAGCTCAGCCAACGGATACGGCCCGACTGCATCGCTCTGCACCACGGCTTCGGGTCCAGCATCGGACGCGTGGCCGCCTCCGGGTCAGGCGTTTCGGACAACGCCCTGATTCCCGATGCGGGAACAACCCTGGACTGGCAGGACCTTGTGGGCGGCGAATCCCACGTCTCAACGCGTGTCCGCATTCAGAGCTAAGGAGGGACGATCATGAAACAACTGGGACTGATGATAGACATGGACCTGTGCATCGGCTGCAAGACCTGCATCGTGGCCTGCAGAAATTACCACGGACTGGTTGACATCGAAAAGGCGGTGCCCGGCGAAATCCCCTTCTACCTGCGGGTGGAGTCCAGGCGGGAAGGCACCTACCCGATGATTTCGGCCAGCCACCGGGTCATCCCCTGTCAGCACTGCAAGACCGCGCCGTGCATGAAAGCATGCCCGACAGGGGCGATCACCAAGGACGGGCAGACGGGCATCGTGCAAATCGACCGGGAAAAGTGCACGGGCGAGAAGAAGTGCCTGGAGGCCTGCCCCTGGGATGTGATCCAGTTCGATGAAGCAGGCGGCTTCGCCCACAAGTGCGACCTGTGCCACGACCGGGTACTGTTCGGTGAACTGCCGGTCTGCGCGGAGGTCTGCATGACCAACGCCATCACCTTCGGCGAACTGGAACTGCTGAAGCAGAAAGCCAGGGCCGAGGGCCGGGAGATAGACCGCAAGATGAGCCCCATGTCGGTGGTCTACCTGAAACCCACCCCCAAAAACACCCTGGCCTCACCCTGAGGGGACGGCGGCACGGACTTTGATTGCCGGCGGCTGGCGCCCAGGCGGAACCCAGCGTGGTAATGCCTGACCCAGGCCGCCGGCAATCACACACCAGGGTGTTCCAGGCGATAACTGGGCTTGCCGGGACCAAAACATTCCACCGCCGGGTTACCGGAACACAAATTGCTCCGTCGTTTTGTCCGGATTATTCATCCTTAAGTGACCGCTGCCCTGGACGTTATTGCCGGAACATGGCCGCTTGACTCATGTGAGAAAAACCTGACCGCGCGGCAATCCCCCCGCACAATCCCGCCTATTGATTTGGACTATCTCCCGGATCACTTGTTGGATACTTTTTCCCCTTATCAGCGTGGCCGTGCCGATGATGCAGATCAGGCCAGTGTTTGTGGGCATGCTCTACAGGATCGTGTTCATGCCAGTGCACATGGTTGGTGGTGGCCGGAAGACCGCCGTGTTCGTGGGTGTGATGGGAGTCCTGATGGTTGTGAACATGCTGATGAAAGATCGAATCATGCCGGTGGACGTGTGCGTGCTGCTCGGTGAAAAGCAACACCAGAGAAACGACGATGATCCCGGCAGCCAGCGCCTGCGGCATGGTGAAGGACTCCCCCAGAACGGCCACGGAAAGCAGCATTCCGAAAAACGGAGATGTTGAAAAAATCATCTGGCTGCGAGAGGCCCCAAAACCTTGAGCCGTGATTATATACAACATCAGGCTCATACCATAACAGAGGGCACCAACAAGTATCGTCAGCATCACCAGTCGCGGCTCTCCGACCGCCCCGGCAAGGGTTCCGCCCACGATCAGATTGAACGCTCCCGCTACAAGACCTTTCCACAGGGTGGTTTGGGCTGGAGTGATGCCGTCGATGAGAGCCGTGAAGTGGTTGTCAATACCCCAGCAGAGGCAGGCGGAGGCGACAAGAAAGACGGACAGGACGCCCGCATCTCCTTCACCCCCTGCAAGGAGCAAGGCGGCAAGGATCGTTCCCGCGGCAGCCATCCACCCTCGTGCGCTCAGGTATTCATGGAACAGGAAATGCCCCAGAGCCACCGTGGCTACCAACTCCAGGTTCAACCACAGCGCCACCGACCCCGAACTGGCGACCCTCAGTCCCAACAAGAGCAATAGCGGGCCAAGGATACCTCCCAGAACAATTGCACCTGTGAGCAGGAGGAGGGTCCGCAGCCCTGCCTGCCATGGCGGCCGGAAGGATTTCGTCCGGACAACGGCAGGCAGAACACCCATCGCTGCTCCGAGATACAGCAGGCCGGCCAGCACCTGGGGATGAACTCCCGTCAGCAACACCTTGCTGGCAGGAGTAGCCGCTCCGAAAAGACAAGCCGAGACCAGGCCGATCGTCATAAGCTTTATGGAGTGATACTTCCCTGCCCGCATCGGGACCTGAATGGCAACCACTTAACAATCTTCTTATGAATTAATTTCCCGAATAGTTCTCTGGGTTCAAATCAAGCGCCTTCTTGCTTCACTGAGCAGAAATAGCAGGTTCTTCCCTGACAGAAGGGGTGTATTCTGCCGTCCACTTCCATGGTGCAGACAGGATTCTTCGCCATGATTTCTCCCTTCCCATTTTTTGTGACTATTTCTTGTCCGCCGCTTTGAGCTCCTCAAACGCATCAAGGAGTTTCCTCTTTCTCTGCTCAAGGGTTTTGACATATTCCTTCATATCATCTGCTATTTCGTTGAACAGGGCTTGCGCCGCCTCATTGGAGGAGGCTCGCGCGGACCTGCGGAAAAACTGTTCCTCCGCTTCCTGCCGCGCGATGGCCAGGCCAAGAATTTCAATCATTGTTTCAAGATCCTGGAAATTCGACATGCAATCCTCCGGATGAATTTAGCGGTGATTCAGTCTCCCGCCGTAAAATCCTTCAACCATTGCCCCGGTCAGTAAAAGGAAGACGCCTGCAGGATATATCCACATCCACACAATATGCAACTGGGGATGAAGCACCAACCGAACGAATAGAAGGGCAAAGCTCAGTGCGATCATTCCAAGGGCAGTCCTTATCTTGTAGAGAAAAATCTTGCCGCGCATCCCCTGGTAGCGCCCTTTCCATGTCACCCAGCCGCTGATGGCGGCGGGCAGCAGAATCACCGCCCCGGCCAACAGGCTGAGAAAGGCCGACAACTCATAACAGTCACTTCCGGTATACAGATGAAGCACCATGAATCCTGATGAAAGCATAAAGAAAGACACCGGGAAGTGCGTAAGCAGCACGTGCCAATGAATCTTGTACTGTAATTTTGCCTGCCCTTTTTGTCCGAGGTTGCCCATCAATATCTCTCCTGCCCGTTATGCTTGATTCAGACGAAATCCTTTCATCCATGAAAAAAACATGGGTGTCTGCTTCATATATTCACAGTATTCCACGGACTCTTTCTTAACACCCCTTGATCGGCTGCATTTTCCCGGATACCCGTAAGAAATAATCACTATCTCGGATTGCATCATGGCACCTTCCATAAATGAGACAGCGACAGGATCGTATCAATTCCCATTCCGTTTAGACAAACAACCCTGCAGAATATATGCCATCACCTGTTATGACCATCTTTTCTAGCCTGGTATAATTATTGCTGCTGGAGGGTGCTGACTGTCATTTTGATCAAACGCTGTTTGGACGGAACTGCAGGGATTGCCACGGTATCAGCGAATGGACGATCACCGGATTTCATCA
>JALHJD010000112.1:2556-11586 GCA_022837185.1 Desulfobacteraceae bacterium | reverse complement strand
GCCGCCCCCTAAGACCCCGACGGAGCCTCCAGCGTCTCGCCTTTCGCGACGCTTTTGTCCTGGCTTCCACTAATCGAACAGTGTGGCCCTCCGTGTTCTATCGTAACGAGGCTCAATAGCTGCGGAAGCAGCGCAGATGCTCCCTCCGGCCTGCATGATTCCCTGTGTACGCTTACGCTGTGCCGTTCGTCTCCCCCTTGTCACCTCCATTCAAATTGCCTTCACAACGCCAGCACTCAGTACGGGCGGTTGGCTAAACCTTACCCGGGGAGGACCCTCACCTCACAAGAAACGCCAAGCTTGCTTGGCGCTCTCGATACCGATTTCGATTTCGATGAGATATTTCCTGCGCTGGGTTGAGGAAAATTTGCATCTACCGGGATCGGGATCGAATGCTGATTGCAGTAATGGCAAGGCGTCTTTTGGGTGCCGTGATTTCTGCATCCTATCTGCCTGATCTACCGTTATGTTATTCATGAGTCGGCAGTCTGCGGGTTACAGTTTTGTTGGTTTTTGGCGCCTCCCGGAGCCTTGCGGCGGCCGCTTACCTCCCTTGGAGACAGAATTATCGGCCGGTTGGATAAAGGTGATTGCCTTGCCCGGGCCGCTTGGTATATATTCAGGCCTGAAAATGGCTGGGGCCGAGGGGAGCCCCATCAGCGCGCAACCATTGGCAACGCACACGATCCGCTGGTCCCGTGCCCCCCGTCTGGGTTCGCCGGACGCTTCCGACAGGTATGCAATGAAAAGGAAAACGCTCTTGAGCTGGAGCACCGGCAAGGACAGTGCCTGGACCCTGCATGTTCTGCGCCGGGATCCCCGGATCGAAATAGCCGGGCTGTTCACCGTATTGAACGAGCGGTACAACCGCGTCTCCATGCATGCCACCAGGGTGGAGCTGCTGTACCTCCAGGCCGAGGCGGCAGGCCTGCCGCTGGAGACGATCAGCCTGCCCGACCCCTGCACCAACGAGCAGTGCGATGCAATCATGGGCAGGTTTGCCGCAGATGCCGCGGCCCGGGGAATCCAGTGCATCGCCTTTGGCGACCTGTTTCTTGAGGAGGTACGCCGTTACCGTGAAAAGCAGATGCAGGACACGGAAATCGAGCCGCTCTTTCCGCTGTGGCGGCTTCCCGCCATGGAGCTGATCGAAATGATGCTCTCCATGGGCCTGGAAGCATATATCAGCAGCGTTGACCTCAAGAAGCTGCCAGTCGGCCTTGCGGGCCGGCAGTGGACACGCGAACTGCTGCAGGAACTGCCGGCGGAAATTGATCCCACCGGCGAGAACGGCGAGATCCACACCATCGTTGTCAACGGCCCCATGTTCGCCAGGGGCATACCGGTCGAAGTCGGCGAGGTCGTCGAACGGAACGGGTTTGCCTATGCGGACATTATTCCGCTGGTCGAATGAACTCCCGCGGCAGAATCGAGGGGATTATGCCTGTTGGTCACTGGAGCGAAACCATGAACATACTGATCATTCTCGGACACCCTGACCCCGGCAGCCTCAATCATGCCATTGCCCACTCGGTCAGGGACGACCTCGCGGCCGCCGGCCACGACATCATTTTCCATGATCTCTACGGGGAAGGCTTTGATCCGCTGCTGACTGCCGGGGAAATCCCCAAATCCGGTACAATCAGTCAGACGATTGCGTCCCATTGCCGGGAGATCTCCCGGGCGGACGGCATCATCATCGTCCATCCCAACTGGTGGGGGCAGCCGCCGGCCATCCTCAAGGGCTGGGTCGACAGGGTATTCCGTCCCGGCGTCGCCTACCGGTTCGAAGAGGGCGATGGCGGCGAAGGAATCCCGGCGGGCCTGCTCAGGGCCTCCGCGGCAGTGGTCATCAACACGTCGAACACGCCCGCCGCCAGGGAACAGGCAGCCTTCGGCGATCCCCTGGACGCCCTCTGGCGGCAATGCATCTTTGATCTGTGCGGGGTCAGGAGGTTTTATCGCCGGATGTTTTCCGTAGTCGTTACCAGCACCATGGAACAGCGGCTTGCCTGGATCGAAGAGGCAAAAGGACTCTGCCGGACCGCCTTGCGGCAGGATGCCTGGAAGCCGGGAGCAGACACTGCATTTACTTCAAGGAGTTGACCCCGGGGCAATGCTCTCCGGCCGGCGGTTCAGGCCCTGCCCGTACCCCAGGAGGGTGAACCGGCCCAATCGCACACTCATGCCCGGGTTCACACATAAACAAGGGGAGGTGCCGACACCAGCCCTCCCCTTGCGATTTGCCTTATCCAGCCGAGCCGCTGCTTCCGGCCGATCCAACAGATCCAGAAGATCGTTGCGCCGGATCTCCGGTCACGCCAATTGTCCTCGGCGGATCAGGCTTGCCAGATGGAACAGCCCCAATCACCCCTGGCAGGTGCCGTCCCCATCCCCGGAGCCCCACGGCCCGCTGCATTCATCATAGGGGCCGGTGCCGTCTCCCGCGCCATGGCCGTTGATTGACAGAAGCACCGCACTGCTCTCGATCACTCCATCCTGGCAGGTGCCGTCACCGATCCCGGAACCCCACGGCCCGATGCATTCGTCGTAGGGGCCGGTGCCGTCTCCCGCGCCATGGCCGTTTTGCGCCAGGCCCAGACCTGGAACGGTTAAAGTCAACATCAGTGCAAACAAACCGGTTGCGTACATTTTTTTCATTGTCAATTCCTCCTTCAGGAAAATTTTCTGGCAATCCGGATTGCGTTCTATGTGCGCCAGCCACTTGCCCTCTTAAAGCGAAAAGGATGCCAGTTCATCATCCCGAGCCTGATACTGCCCTCCCCTTTGAACCGGACGAATCGCTTAATGAGGAAAAAAACAATGTTGTTCCAATATGTTAAAATCGTAGCCCAAGACTCAGACGCCCTTGCTCCAACCGGGGGAATTCGATCATTGCTCCTTGAAACAACAGCCGCAACAACAGCAACTTGTCGGTTTACGGCAACAGGGGTGAAGAAAACTGCCTGAGGTACGGGGTATAGATGGGAATTTCGATAGACTGGTTTTGCGACAGTGAAAAATAGTTCTTTTTGTTAAAACACAACACTGTGGCAGTCAAGGCGAAAGAAAGTCACGCGGACGAAAAATGCCATCGAATATCCAGATGGGTCGACTTTCTGTTTTCCTATAATAAAATTGAGCAGTTTCAGAAGAGGCACATTTTCGGGAAGTGAATCATCCACCGGACAGGGAAGCAGATGGCGACTCAAGTATCCTTTTCGCGACAACGTTGCAAAACATACGTAGTAACGATAACTTATTACACAAAACCTTAATTATATTAAACGGATATTTTCCCCATTGGTTACATTTCTCGCCCAAAAAATTTTTACCTTCCCCGCAATCCTCGGCGCGAATTTCTCGATGCCCACCCAACTTCTACCATGTGTTTTTTTGCCGATGTTTTTAACAAAGGAATGCCGGCCTCCTTTGACTTCAGCAACGATCAATATTTGTATAATGGTTGTCGGGAGCTTCCTTTCCCTCCAGTTGCTCTTGACAATATTTCCGGTTCATTCGACAATAACAGAAAATCACATTTCCGCGGGCACGCAATCAAAGAGTGTGTCCCGCCGGCAGGCATCGGCAGCCTGGCCGTCGACAACCAGATGAAAAGTGCTAGCGTATGGCGACCCGAAACGATTCAGATGCAGCTCGATATACCGGTACCTTACGCGCCGTCCGCTCAACGGTGGTTGACATCGACTGCCCCGGTGACCTGCCGCCGCTGTATTCAATCATGCGGACCGGTCCGAAAATGAAAACCGTGGTGGAGGTCATCGATCATGTCGGCGAACATGTGGCACGGGGGATTGCCCTGACCCCGACCGCGGGACTGGCCAAGGGTGACAGGGCGGCCGGCGACGGCAGGACCATCGAGGTGCCCATCGGCAGGGAATTGCTGGGCCGCATGTTCAATGTTTTCGGCGAGGTGATCGACAGGAAAGAGCCTCCGGATTTCAAACAATTCCGATCCATCCATCAGGAGTCCATTGAACTTGCCGACAGGGTGGTCAGCGACGAGATTTTTCTCACCGGCATCAAGAGCATCGATCTCCTGGTTCCCATCGAACGAGGCGGCAAGACCGGCCTGTTCGGAGGCGCCGGCGTCGGCAAGACGGTCATCATCACCGAATTGATCCACAACATGGTATCCAGACACAAGGGAGTGAGCATCTTCTGCGGAATAGGAGAACGCTGCCGGGAAGGCGAGGAACTGCACCGGGAGATGGAGGAAGCGGATGTCCTGAAAAACACGGTCATGGTTTTCGGTCAGATGAACGAATCGCCCGGCTCCAGGTTCAGGGTGGGCATGACGGCACTGACCATGTCCGAATATTTCCGGGACACCGAGGGGCAGGATGTCCTGCTGCTGATAGACAACATTTTCCGCTTTATCCAGGCGGGGATGGAACTTTCCGGCCTCCTGGGGAGGCTGCCGTCGCGCCTCGGATATCAGCCGACCATGGGCACGGAACTGGCCGACCTTCAGGAGAGAATAGCAAGTACCCGCAAGGCCGCTATTACCTCGATCCAGGCGGTTTATGTCCCGGCGGACGATTTGACCGACCCGGCCGCGGTGCATACCTTTTCGCACTTGTCCGCGTCCATTGTCCTGGACCGAAAGATGGCCAGCGAAGGCCTGTATCCCGCCATTGATCCGCTGCAGTCACGCTCCATGATGCTCAACCCGCGTATAGTCGGGACCAGGCATTACGCGGTGGCCCGGGAAGTCCGCAAAACCCTGGCGGATTATGATGACCTCAAGGATATCATTGCCATGCTGGGCCTGGAAGAACTGTCGCGCGAGGATCGACGGACCGTGAACCGCGCCCGCCGGCTCGAACGGTTTTTCACCCAGCCTTTTTTCACAACCGAACAGTTCACCGGCCTGGAGGGCCGCCAGGTGGAACTGGAGGAGACGATTGCCGGCTGCGAAAGGATACTGAACGACGAGTTCTATGAAACATCGGAAAGCAAGCTCTATATGATCGGTTCCATTGATGAGGTTGATGGTGCATAAGGCGGAAATCTTTCCGGCGGAAGACTCCCGGCAAGGCGGATACCGTGACGGTACAGTACATGATGTACGGCACGAGGTACGAGATTCGATTGTCCAAACAGGAACTGTCCAGCCGAACCCCTCGCACCTGAAACCCTGGCGGACCACAATTGTCCTAACAGCTTTGCGTTGATCGGTATGACTTCCAATGCGCCTTAAAATACTTCTTCCCACAGGTGTCCTGCTGGACGAAGAGATCCGGCAGGTCACGGCTGAAAGCCCTGACGGGGAGTTCTGCCTGAAGCCCCGCCACATTGACTTTGTAACCGCCCTGATTCCCGGAGTCCTGATGTATGTTGACATGGATGACTCCGAGCATTTTCTGGCTGTTGACGGAGGCATACTCATCAAACAACAGGATGAAGTGGGGGTGGCTGCCCGGCATGCCGTTCCGGGAGAGCTTGGCGAGCTTGAGGAGGTGGTGCGGAAAATGCAGGAGGATTTCATTGAACGGGAAAAGGCGGGCAGGTCGGCATCGGCACGGTTGGAAATAGGTTTTTACAAGCGGTTTCTTGAGATCAGCGGCAGGTAAAACAGGACCCGGGAACGGTGGAAAACAAAAACGGAGATAAAAAATTTACCGATGAGGTAAGCAAGCGCGAGAAGCGCAAGGTCCGCTCCCGCAGGGAAGGTGACAAAACCGTCTGGTTCGGGCTGGGCATGTTCGGCATGGTGGGCTGGGCGGTTGCCATTCCCACAGTGGTCGCCGCCTTTATCGGCGTGTGGATCGATCTCCGCTGGCCGTCAAAGTATTCCTGGACACTGATGCTGCTCTTCATCGGCCTGATACTTGGCTGTTTGAACGCCTGGTACTGGGTGCAGAAGGAGCGCAATGCCATCACCCGGGAAAGGGAGAATAATCATGAGTAGTCAGGCTTTTGCCCTGGGGGCGGTATGGGGTATGGTTTTGGGGTTGTTTTATTTCGGCGGTCTGTGGCTTACCGTCCGCCGGGTGCACAAGGCTGCCCATCCCGGCCGTCTCCTTCTGCTGAGCTTTGTCTGCAGGTCTACGGCGGTACTTTTCTGCTTCCTGCTGATTCTAAGGCAGGGGCCGGTCATGTTCGGCGTCATGCTGCTCTTCTTTTTCCTGTTCCGTTTTCTGATCACGGGGCTGTTCGGCAGGCCGGAGCGCGGGAGGATGCATGCGAATTAGTCCGGATTCCATCATCATCTGGCAGACGGAATCGATCAAGCTGAACGCCACCATTCTCTTTACCTGGCTGGTCATGATCCTGCTGGTGTTCGGCAGCCGCCTGGTCACCAGAAAGCTCCACACCGGAGAACAACTGCCGCGGTGGCAGAATCTCCTTGAATCAATAGTGGTGCTGATCAACGGTCAGATCCGCGATGTCACGCGCCAGCCGCCGAACCGATTCCTGCCTTTTCTCGGCACCCTTTTCCTGTTCATCGGTGTTTCAAACCTGCTCAGCGTTGTTCCCGGTTTTCAGCCGCCCACAGGATCGCTGTCCACCACAACGGGACTGGCAATCTGTGTTTTTATCGCGGTGCCTGCATACGGCATCGCGGACAACGGCATACTCGGCTACCTGAAAAATTATATCCGGCCGACGCCGCTGATGCTGCCGTTCAACATAACGGGGGAAATCAGCCGGACCCTGGCCCTGGCTGTGCGGCTTTTCGGCAATGTCATGAGCGGCACCATGATCGTGGCCATTCTTCTCGCCATCTCGCCGCTCATTTTTCCGGTGGTCATGAATCTTCTCGGGCTGCTTACCGGCATGGTCCAGGCCTATATTTTTGTCATTCTGGCCGCCGTGTACATCGGCGCCGGCCTTGAGGTCCAGGTCAAAGGGCATAAATCAAAGGAAGAGTGAGGCATGAACGGTATGTGTTCGGTGCTCGGCAAGGGTTGCGTCAGTGATTTGACAAGATCCTGAGAGCCGTAAATCAAGAAACAGGAAAAAACTTCCCGCAGGGAAGAGATGAGGAAAAAGATGCAAAGGAGACGACCATGGATAATCTGACCTTGGTGGCAGTGGCTTCCATATTTACCGCGGGGATAACCATCGGTATCGGCGCCATCGGGCCGGCACTCGGTGAAGGCCGCGCCCTGGCGCAGGCCCTGAGCTCAATAGCCCAGCAGCCGGACGAAACAAATACCATCACCCGGACGCTGTTTGTCGGACTGGCAATGGTCGAATCGACCGCTATATATTGTTTTGTTGTCTCGATGATCCTTATTTTCGCCAACCCCTTCTGGAATTATTTTCTGTCCCGGGCAGGAGGTTGAGCCGTGCTCATTGACTGGTTTACCGTTGGCGCCCAGATCGTCAACTTTCTCCTCCTCATTTATCTGCTGAAACGTTTTCTGTACAAACCCATTCTCCGGGCCATGGATGAACGGGAGCAGAAAATCGCCGGGCGGCTGCAGGAAGCGGCTGAGGCCCGAAAAAAAGCCGAAGCGGAGGCTCGGGTTCTGGCAGAGAAGCATCGTGAGCTGGAAGACAACAGGAAAAAGATGCAGGCGGAGGCCAGGGCGGAAATAAAACAATGGCGTGACGAAGCCATGGAAAAAGCAAGGCAGGAAGTGGAGAAGGCACGAAATGTCTGGCAGGAAAATCTTGAACGCGAGAAGGATGATTTCATCCGCAAAATGAAAACTACCCTGAGCCGCCAGGTATTCCGGGCGGCGGCCAAGGCGCTGCAGGACCTTGCGGATGAAAAGCTTGAGACCCGTCTTGTGGACAAATTCAGACATACACTTGGCGAAGCGGTGCGAAAAAATGAGGGGAATGCCGATATGGGAGACCGGCTGCAGGTCATATCCGGCTTTGTATTAAGCGAACAGATGCAGAACGAAATCAAGGCTGCGGCGGCGGAGCTCTTTCCCGATGCAGAGGTGGTCCTTGATGTGGTTCCGGAGGTCGGCTACGGCATCATGCTGACGGGAAACAACCGAAAGGTTGAATGGAGCCTGACACGGTACATGGCGGAGATGGAGGAAAAAATTCTGAGCAGTATGCATCTTGCCACATGGGACGCAGATGAGTCCGCATGAACTCGACAATATCCTTGAAAAGGTGGCATCGGGAATAGATGCCCGTCTGGAGGGGTTTGCCCCGTCCATGACCGCCGAGGAAGTCGGGCGAATCAGCAGGATAAGCCAGGGCATCGTCTGGGCCGAAGGGCTGAACAGGGTGCAGTCCGAGGAACTGGTGCTCCTGGGAAAGGATAAGACCGGGATGGTGATCGATATCCTTCCGGACATGATAGGAATCGTCCTGCTGGACTCCGACGAAAACCTGGGCGCGGGTGATGAGGTTTCCAGGACAGGCCGGATTCTCGAAGTCCCGGTGCACGAGAAACTGCTGGGCAGAATCGTAGACCCCATGGGCAACCCGCTGGACGACGGAGAACCGCTGCCGGATGAACTGCGGATGCCGGTACAGCGGGAGGCGCCGGAGATCATGGATCGGGCCCCGGTGGAAAAACCTCTGCAGACGGGCATCAAGGTGGTGGATGCGCTTATCCCCATCGGCCGGGGCCAGCGTGAACTTATCCTGGGTGACCGCCAGACCGGAAAAACAGCAGTTGCCATCGACACCATCATTAACCAGCACGACAAGAACATCATCTGTGTGTACTGCGCCATCGGCCAGCGGAGTTCCGGCGTTGCCAAGGTGATTGACGACCTGCGGCGTCACAATGCCTTGGCGTACAGCGTTGTTGTGGTTGCCGAAGGAAATGATCCCCCGGGCCTGCAGTATATTGCCCCCTATGCCGCAACATCCATTGCGGAATTCTTTATGGAACAGGGCCGTGATGTTCTGATTGTTTACGACGACATTACCCGTCATGCCCGGGCATACCGGCAAATTTCCCTGCTCCTGCGGCGGCCGCCCGGACGCGAAGCATTCCCCGGCGACATTTTTTACATCCATTCAAGGCTGCTGGAGCGCTCCACCCATCTCCGACCGGAACAGGGAGGCGGCTCCCTGACTGCC